>JAAYHO010000221.1 GCA_012735335.1 Gammaproteobacteria bacterium | reverse complement strand
TTCGGCGAGAACGGAGTTCCAAGAGGCAGCGCCTCTTGGTCAAGGCCGCAGGCCGCGAAGACAGAGTGTGCCATGCTGGCATCCCCATCAGGACTGATCTATGATCCCGATACCCCTGTAGTGGGGGTACAACTGGGGGTACTTCCAGCGATTCCCGCGAAGACCGTAACGCGATTTCCTCGCGAAACCTGGTGTTTACGGGCCTTTGCCGACTGATCGACGTTTAAACGTTTAAACGTTTAATCAACGTGTGACCTCCTGTCTCTGGCAGGGCCACCTCCCTGGCGGCCCAGCCATCCCTCTCCCCCCTCTCGCACATTATTAGCTCAGCCGCTGCCAGCCATTGGAGCACCTCTGCCAATAAACATCGTCCAGTGGTAACCTGACCGCCGACCGCCAGCACTGGATCAGGCCTTGGCCGACGACAGGAGTGATATGCTTTCCCGTGGTTTCCCGAGCCTGACCGGCTGGGCTGTATTGATCAGCATCGTTCTACTTTCCGGCTGCAGCCTGCCCGTACAACAGATGACCCAATCGTTCGCCCTGACACCCGACGCTGCCCGGAGTACGCGGCTGGGCCAGACCTGGCCCAAAGAAATCGCCGCGCACCCCGGTACCAGCGGCATCCATGCGCTGCCCAACCCGCAGGACGCCTTCGCTGCCCGTATTCTGCTGGCCCGTGCGGCAGAACAGACACTGGATGTGCAGTACTACATCTGGCACGGGGACATAACCGGTACCCTGCTGCTGGAGGAGCTGCATGCCGCCGCCGACCGGGGTGTGCGGGTACGCCTGCTGCTGGATGACAACGGCACCGTGGGACTGGATACCGAGTTGGCAGCGCTGGCCCAGCATCCGCAGATCGAGGTGCGCCTGTTCAATCCGTTCAGGGTACGCAAGCCCAAGTGGATCGGCTTTCTCACCGATTTTTCGCGGCTCAACCGGCGCATGCACAACAAGTCCTTCACCGCCGATAACAGTGCCACCATTATCGGTGGCCGCAATATCGGTGATGAATACTTCGGCGCCACCAGCGGTGTACTCTTTACCGACCTGGATGTACTGGCGGTCGGGCCAGTGGTCGATGCGGTATCGACCGACTTCGATCGCTACTGGGCCAGCGGCTCCGCCTACCCGGTTGAGCAGATACTGCCCGAGGTCACCCCGGATCACCTGACCCAGCTGGCCGAGCGCGCGGCATTGATCGAACGCAACAGCAAGGCCGCCAGTTATGTATCCGCGGTGGCCCGCTCCAGCTTCATCCGTCAATTGCTCGACGGCGATCTGTCCATCGAGTGGGCTCCGACCCGCATGGTCACCGACGACCCCGCCAAGGGCTTGGGCAAGGCTGCGGAGAGCGGCCTGCTGACCTGGCAGCTAAGCCAGATTCTTGACCGCCCCGCGCAGTCGGTGGTGCTGATCTCACCCTACTTCGTGCCCACTGCCGCAGGCGTGGAGAGCTTTACCGCCCTGGCCCGGCGCGGTGTGGATGTACGCATCCTGACCAACTCGCTGGATGCCACCGATGTATCGGCGGTGCATGCGGGTTACGCCAAGCGGCGTCGGGATCTGCTGGCAGGCGGAGTGCGGCTGTTCGAGATGCGCCGTCTGTCCCCGCATCAGCAGCGCAACGAGAGCGCCGGGCCCTTCGGCAGCTCCGGCTCCAGCCTGCATGCCAAGACCTTCGCTGTAGATGGCCAGCGTATCTTTGTCGGCTCCTTCAACTTCGACCCTCGCTCGGCCAACCTGAATACCGAACTGGGCTTCGTGATCGACAGCCCGGTACTGGCCCAGCGGGTGCATGATATGTTCGAGTATCATATTCCCGGCACCGCCTACGAAGTCCGGCTGGATGACAGCGGTGCCCTCCACTGGATCGAGCAAATCGATGACCAGACCATACGCCATACACGCGAACCCAACACCGGCTTGTTCAAGCGCCTGAGTATCCATATGCTCGCCCTGCTGCCAATCGAATGGTTGCTGTAACAGGGCTCTGAACCCATCGGCCTATCCTGTTTTGCGGCACAGCGTGCCATACTCCCGTATCCCCCAAGCGAGACGGGTAGAGTCCATGCGCATCAAACCAAAAACCCTGCTGATCAGCCTGGCTACAGCCGTTACCCTGTACGCCCTGCTTGGCTTCCTGTTGCTGCCGGCACTGGGCCTGTATCTGGTCAACAAGCAGTTCGAACAACGGGCCACGGTACCCGCCCACCTGGAAAGCATCAGGTTCAACCCCTTTACCCTGGAGCTGACACTGTCAGACCTGCATATCGGCGAGCCGGAGCAGCCAGAGGTCGCCTTCAGCCGCCTGTACGCCAACCTGCAGGTCAACAGCCTGTGGCAGCGCGCCCTGCACCTGCGTGATGTGGAACTGGAGCAGGCCAGCACCCGGGTACACTTCGCCGAGGACGGCACCCTCAACCTGACCGAGCTGTTCATCCTGCCCGAGCCGGAGGACAAGCCCGCCGAGGAAACCGAGGGCGGCGTATTCCCCCTGCGCATCGACCGGCTGGCCCTGATCGGCAACAGCCTCCAGTTCCAGGACCTGCGCCCGGCCGAAGCGGTGGAGTTCGGCTACGATGCAGTGGATATCGAGCTGACCAACCTCAGCACCCTACCCGACGACAATACCCTCATGCAGATCAACGCCAGCGGCCCCTATGGCGCCCGCATCGAGTGGGAGGGCCAACTGAGCATCAGCCCGCTGGCCTCCAGCGGCACCCTGCATGTGCATGACGCCCAACTGAAGACCTTCTGGCCCTACGTCCATGAACAACTGCCACTGGTGCTGAACCAGGGCATTCTCGATCTCAGCGGTCTTTATCAACTCAGCCTGGCCGAAGGTACCGAGCTGCTGCTGTCGGATGTCCGCCTGCAACTCAGAGACCTGGATCTGACTACCGCAGAAAAGCCCCGGTTGCGCCTGGCCAGTCTGGAAGTCACCGACACCTCAGTGGATCTGGCCCGACAGGAAGTGCGTCTGGGCAGCATCCGCAGCCAGGGCCTGGAAGCCTGGGCTGCCCGGCTGAAGGATGGTCAGATCGACCTGCTGCAGCTGCTGCCCCCAGCGGCACCGGCCGAACCCACCGAGACCACCACTCCCAGCGAACCGGCAACAGAAACGGCCGCCAGTCCGGACAGCGGACCAGCGCTGGATAACGCTGCGCTGGCCGCCGCAGCCGATACCCCCAGCGCCCCGGAAGAGCCTGCTGCCTGGCGCATTCTGCTGGGCGAAGTGCAGCTGCAGGACTATCGCCTGCGGCTCACCGACCATCAGCCTGCCCAACCCGTACAGCTGGATATCGGCCCGCTGAACCTGAATGTCAGTGATTTCGACAGCCAGTCCGAGTCCCCCTTCAATCTGAGCCTGGATACCGGCCTGAATCAGGATGGCAGTCTGGCAGTGACCGGCGCTGTGGGCATCAATCCGGTCACCGCCGACCTGCAGATCCGCACACAGAACATCGACCTCTCCCTGGCCCAGCCCTATCTGGAGCCACTGGTGCGCCTGGAACTGAAATCCGGATTGCTGGACAGTCAGCTCGGCCTGCAACTGACCGATACCTCTCCCCTGCAACTGCAGGTCAGCGGCCAGGCCGCCGTGCATGGACTGCATGTGGTGGACGGTCCGGCCAAACGTGACCTGCTGAAATGGAAAACCCTGCAGCTGGACGAGCTGCGCTACCAGGGCAACAGCCTGAGCATCAACCGGGTCGCTCTGCAACAGCCCTATGTGCGCTTCATCATCAACCGGGACATGAGCACCAACTTCAGTAATCTGGTGATAACCCAGGCCGATTCCGCTCCTGCCAGCCAGCAGCCGGGGGACCCTTTCGGCATACGCATCGGCGGTATCAATATCAGCGACGGCTCTGCCAACTTCGCCGACTTCAGCCTGACTCCCAACTTCGCTACCGGGATCGAGCAGCTGAACGGCAGCATCGGCACTCTGGACAACCAGAGCAACAAGACCGCAGCGGTGGATCTGAACGGCAAGGTGGACCGCTACGCACCGGTTACCATCAAGGGCAGCCTGACACCCTTCGACCCACTCAACAGCCTGGACATCGCCACCCGCTTCAAGAGCGTCGAGCTGACCACCCTGACGCCCTATTCCGGCAAGTTTGCTGGCTACCCCATCCGCAAGGGTCGGTTGAACCTGGACCTGCACTACCGTATCAACCAAGGTCAGCTGCAGGCCGACAACAAGCTGCTGCTGGAAGATCTGCAGCTGGGTGAGCGGGTCGACAGTCCCGACGCGGTGGACCTGCCAATCCGCCTGGCCATCGCCCTGCTCAAGGACACCAAAGGGAATATCGATATCGAACTGCCGGTATCCGGCGATCTGAACAATCCCGAGTTCAGCGTCATGCCCATCGTCTGGCAGACCCTGCGCAATCTGGTACTACGCGCGACCCAGGCGCCCTTCAAGTTCATCGCCGGGCTGGCCGGAGCAGGTGATGCCGATCTCAGTCAACTGAGCTTCAGCCCGGGCAGCGACCAGTTGAATATCCAGACGCAACAGGTACTCAACACCCTTGCCAGTGCCCTGCAGGAGCGCCCGCAGCTGATTCTGGAAGTACAGGGTGTCAGCGCCACCGACCCCGATGGCCCGGCCCTGGCCGCCGTACGTCTAGATCAGGAAATGCGCCAACTGGCAGCCAGCAAGATGCGCCGCCCGCCGGAAGACCTGGCAGAAATCGAGCTGGACGAAAAAGACCAGACCCGACTGATCAATGACCTGTACGAACAACGCCACCCGGAAGAGCCGGAAGCCTGGCAGGAGCTGACCCGCGAGGAACGCAACCTGGCCAGACGCCAGGCGCTGATTGACAGCTGGAGCGACGCCCCCCTGCCCCTGAGACGGCTGGCACAACAACGCGCAGCCACCATCAAACACTGGCTGGTGGATGAGGGCGGACTGGAAGCCGACCGCATCCACCTGCTGGAAGTCAGCGAAGGGACCGCTGACGAAGATGGCAACATAGCCTCCCAACTGCAACTGGGCAGCGGCTGATACAAAATGACAGCAGGGGCTAAGCAGTTGAAAATTTTACCAATTAAGCCCCAAACCCTCTTGACAAGAATTGTCAGGATGGGAATAATGCGCGCCTCGGATGGCTACATAGCTCAGTTGGTTAGAGCACAGCATTCATAATGCTGGGGTCCCTGGTTCAAGTCCAGGTGTAGCCACCAACAAATTCAAAGGCTTAGC
>JAAYHO010000220.1 GCA_012735335.1 Gammaproteobacteria bacterium | reverse complement strand
CCTGTCGCACCGTGCCAGCCGACCAACTCCCCCGTCATTGCGAGGAGCGCAGCGACGCGGCAATCCATGGGCCTCGACGTCACCGCACGATGGATTGCCACGCCTGCGGCTCGCAATGACGGGAGGGGATGGCTCGCAATGACGTGGCGGTGTGGTGTGGCATGCGCAGATGGCCTTCTGCAGGGTTGGGCGGGTCTTCTGCTGGTCCACGGTTTATTGTCGCGGGAGTTTCGGAGTAGAATGGTTTTTTCGGTGAACCGCCAGGTACGGAACAGCGCCACCCATTACACGGATACTGAAGTCGACTATGTTTGCGCCTCTATTGAAGAAAATGTTTGGAAGCAAGAACGAGCGTGAGTTGAAACGCATGCACAAAGCGGTGCATGCCATCAACGCCCTCGAAGAAGGCCTGAACGGGCTGAGTGACGAACAACTGAAGGCCAAGACCAGCGATTTCAAGGAGCGCGTAAGCAAGGGCGAGAGCCTGGACGCCATCCTCCCCGAGGCCTTCGCGCTGGTGCGTGAGGCGAGCAAACGGGTCATGGGCATGCGTCACTTCGACGTACAGATGATCGGCGGCATGGTCTTGCACGAAGGCAAGATCGCCGAGATGAAGACCGGTGAGGGCAAGACCCTGGTCTCCACCTTGCCAGCCTACCTCAACGCCCTGTCCGGCAAGGGCGTGCATGTGGTCACGGTGAACGACTACCTGGCCCGCCGCGACGCCAACCTGATGCGCCCGCTGCACGAGTTTCTCGGCCTGAGCGTGGGTGTGGTGGTGCCCTTCCAGGATCCGGAAGAAAAGCGCGCCGCCTACGCCTGCGATATCACCTACGGTACCAACAACGAATTCGGTTTCGACTACCTGCGTGACAACATGGCGTTTCGCCTGGAAGACAAGTTCCAGCGTGAGCTGAACTTCGCCATTGTCGGCGAAGTGGACTCCATCCTCATCGACGAAGCCCGTACCCCGCTGATTATCTCCGGTCCGTCGCAGGACAGTTCGGAACTCTACAGCGCAATCAACAAGCTGATCCCCCGCCTCAAGCGTGGCGTACGCCCCGAGGAAGGTGAGGAGGGGGTTGATGGGCATTACTACATCGACGAGAAGACCCGTCAGGTCGAGCTCAACGAAGACGGCCACCAGTACGTCGAGGAACTGCTCGCCGCCGAGGGGTTGCTGAGTCAGGGCGACAGCCTGTATCAGGCGCAGAACCTCAACCTGCTGCACCACGTGCACTCGGCCCTGCGTGCCCATACCCTGTTCCACCGGGATGTGGAGTACATAGTGCAGGACGGCCAGGTGCTGCTGGTTGACGAACATACCGGCCGGACCATGCCCGGTCGCCGCCTGTCCGAGGGTCTGCACCAGGCTATCGAGGCCAAGGAAGGACTGAACATCCAGGCCGAGAGCCAGACGCTGGCATCGACCACCTTCCAGAACTACTTCCGCCTGTACAACAAGCTGGCGGGCATGACCGGTACCGCTGACACCGAAGCCTTCGAGTTCCGCCAGATCTACGGCCTGGACGTGGTGGTCATTCCCACCAACAAGCCGATGATCCGCAAGGACTACAACGATCTGGTGTACCTGACCATCGACGAGAAGTTCGCCGCCATCGCCGCTGACATCAAGGGTTGCATGGAAAGTGGACGTCCGGTACTGGTCGGTACCGCCTCGATCGAGTCCTCCGAAGTGGTCTCCAACCTGCTGAAGCAGGAAGGCATTGCCCACCAGGTACTGAACGCCAAATACCACGAGAAAGAAGCGGAGATCATCGCCCAGGCCGGTCGTCCGGGTGCTGTGACCATCGCTACCAACATGGCGGGTCGTGGTACCGACATCATTCTCGGCGGCAGCTGGGAGGCGGAAATCGCCAGCCTCGAGAACCCGACTCCCGAGCAGATCGATCAGATCAAGGCCGAGTGGCAGGAGCGTCACCAGCAGGTGCTGGATGCCGGTGGTCTGCATATCATCGCCTGTGAACGCCATGAATCCCGTCGTATCGACAACCAGCTGCGCGGCCGTTCCGGTCGCCAGGGCGACCCCGGCTCCAGCCGCTTCTACCTGTCGCTGGAAGATAACCTGATGCGCATCTTCGCCTCTGACCGGGTGAAGAATTTCATGAAGGCGCTGGGTATGGAGAAGGGTGAGGCCATCGAGCACCGCATGGTCACCAATGCCATCGAGAAGGCCCAGCGCAAGGTCGAAGGACGCAACTTCGATATCCGTAAGCAATTGCTGGAATACGACGACGTTGCCAACGAGCAGCGTAAGGTCATCTATACCCAGCGCAACGAGATTCTTGCCGCCGAGGTGGTGGAAGAGACCATCAAGGCCATTCGCGAAGACGTGGTGCAGGGTGCGGTCAGTCAGTTCATGCCGCCGGAAAGTGTTGCCGAACAGTGGGATATCCCCAGCCTGGAGCAACACCTGCGCAGCGAGCTGGCGCTGGATCTGCCGATTCAGCAATGGCTGGATGAAGACGACTCCCTGCATGAAGAAGGTGTCCGTGAGCGGGTCAGCGAAGCGCTGAACGCTGCCTATGCGGAGAAGGAAGAGCTGGCCGGTGCCGAAGCGCTGCGCACCTTCGAGAAACAGATGCT
>JAAYHO010000219.1 GCA_012735335.1 Gammaproteobacteria bacterium | reverse complement strand
CGCCGGGGGATGACCCGCAGCAGTGGAACGCTGATTTCAATATAGAGAATGTCGCTGCCCTGCGCCCCTGGCTGGAGCAGCTGAAACAACAGGAGTCTTGCCATGTTTGATTACCGCGCCGCAGCGGACCTGCTGCAGGGACGGGTTATCCTGGTTACCGGTGCCGGTGACGGCATCGGTCGTGCCTGCGCCATCAGCTGCGCTGCCCATGGTGCCAGCGTGGTACTGCTGGGCCGCACCCTGAGCAAACTCGAAGCGGTGTACGACGAGATCGAGGCCGCCGGCTATCCGCAACCGGCAATCTGCCCACTGAACCTGGAAACCGCCGCCGAGAAGGACTACGACGACCTGGCCGACCAGCTGTTCGACACCTTCGGCAAGCTCGACGGCCTGGTGCACAACGCCGCCCTGCTCGGCCCGCGCACCATGCTCGACAACGTCAAGAACGAGGACTGGCAGCAACTGATGCAGGTCAACGTCAACGCCCCCTTCGCCCTGACCAAGGCCATGATGCCGCTGCTGCGTGCCGCACCGGATGCCTCGGTGGTATTCCTCTCCTCCAGCGTCGGCCGCAAGGGCCGCGCCTACTGGGGTCCCTATGCGGTGAGCAAGTTCGCCCTGGAAGGACTGATGCAGGTACTGGCCGATGAGCAGGATGGCACCAGCGAGATTCGCGTCAACAGCGTCAACCCCGGCGCGACCCGCACCGCCATGCGCAAAGCCGCCTACCCCGCCGAGGAACCGGAAAAGAACCCGGAACCAAGCGAGATCATGCCGGTATTCCTGTACCTGCTGGGAGCGGACAGCAAGGGCGTCAACGGCCAGGCGCTGAACGCGCGGGATTGATCAGCCCGGCTCAGCGGCCTCTCCCCCGTCATTGCGAGGAGCGCAGCGACGCGGCAATCCACCAGACTTGCCGCCACGCCACAGCCCATGGATTGCCACGCCCTTCGGGCTCGCAATGACGGTGAGGTTTGCGGCAATAGAGAGTGGGCGACTTATTTCCGGGTGCGGTCATTGCCTCTGGGACGAGTGCCTTGCTTGTTCTGCCGCACCACCCGGGCCTGGTGCATTGAGGGTTTGCGGGCCTGGCGCTTCTGCTTTTCCTTCTCCGCCACGGTCGCTTCCGGCAGGCGGATCGGTTTCAGGCCGACTTCGGTGCTGAGGATATCCAGCTCGTTCTGCGTCATTTCCCGCCAGCGCCCCACCGGCAGTTCCGGGCCGAGGAATACCGGCCCGAAGCGCACCCGCTTCAGCCGGTTGACCCGTACGCCCTGGGACTCCCACAGGCGGCGCACTTCGCGGTTGCGGCCTTCCAGCAGGCAGACGTGGAACCAGCGGTTGATACCTTCACCACCGGAGCTGACGATATCGGTAAAGCGCGCCGGGCCGTCTTCCAGCATTACCCCTTCCTTGAGGCGTTCGAGCATCTCCTCGTCCACCTCGCCCATGACCCGCACCGCGTATTCGCGGTCCATCTGCCAGGACGGGTGCATCAGGCGGTTGGCCAGCTCACCATCGGTGGTGAACAGCAGCAGACCGGTAGTATTGATATCGAGACGGCCGATATTGATCCAGCGGCCCTGCTTCAGGCGCGGCAACTGGTCGAACACGGTCGGACGACCTTCGGGATCATCGCGGGTGCTGACTTCACCTTCGGGCTTGTTGTAGATCAGTACCCGGCGAATCACTTCGGTGTTCAGGTCACGCTTGAGTGGGCGACCGTCCACGACAATCTGATCCAGGCTGTCGACCCGGCAACCGAGCTGGGCCACTTCGCCGTTGACGCTGACCCGGCCAGCGCCAATCCAGCCTTCGATCTCGCGACGGGAACCCAGCCCCATGCGGGCCAGTACTTTCTGGAGTTTTTCCCCGCTGGCGGGCTGTTGCTCCTGCTCGGGGTTGAGGGGTTGTTCTGTGATATCGGTCATGCCTGGCACCTCCCGGTGTAATGGAATTCAATGGCTGCGCAGAATAGCACTCCCATCGCGTCGCAGCCAGTGACATCCAGTCGTCTGTCAGTCGTCTTCCGGCTGCGGCTGGTCCGGCTCGCTGCCGGGCAGCGGCAGATCGTCGAAGTCGGTCTTGATATTGGTTTCCATGGCATTGAGTTCTTCCAGCAGGGCATGGAAATCCCGCCCGGCCGGGGCGTCCGCCGGGGGTGCAGACTCCTCGGCGCTGCTGGCCTCCTGATTCGGCAGCTCGCGTTCCAGCTGCTCCTGCAGCGCCGGACCTTCCAGCACCTCGCTGGGCTCGCGCAGGGCCGCCAGTGGCGGCAGCTCGGCCAGGCTGCGCAGGTTGAAGTAGTCGAGAAACTGCCGGGTGGTGGCGTACATCGCCGGGCGGCCCGGCACCTCACGGTGCCCGACAATACGCACCCATTCACGATCAACCAGGGTGCGCATGATCTGGCTGCTGACCGCCACGCCGCGCACCTCCTCGATCTCGCCCCGGGTGATCGGCTGGCGGTAGGCAATCAGTGCCAGGGTTTCCAGCAGCGCCCGGGAGTACCGCTGGGGACGCTCCTCCCACAGTCGGCCAACCCAGGGTGCGTATGCATTACGCACCTGCAGGCGCCAGCCGCTGGCCACCTCCTGCAGTTCCACCGAGCGCCCGGCGCAGTCCTGGGCCAGCCGCGCCAGTGCCGCGCGCAGCTGTTCCAGTGAGGGGGCCTGGTCTTCGTCAAACAACTCGCGCAGGCGCTCCAGCGACAGGGGTTTGCCCGCCGCCTGCAGGGCCGCCTCGAGAATCCGTTCAAGCGCTGGCTGGGTCATCCGTCCTTACCTTGACGTGAATGGGGGCAAAGGGCTCGCTCTGCACCAGGTCGATCAGTTGTTCCTTGATCAGCTCCAGCACCGCCATGAAGGTGACGACCACGCCGAGCTTGCCTTCGTCCAGATTATACAGATTGATGAAGGGCACGAACTGTCCGCCCCTGAGCCGCTCCAATACCTCGGCCATGCGCTCGCGGGTGGAGAGGGTTTCCCGGCTGATCTGGTGGCTCTCGAACATGTCCGCCCGGCGCAGCACCTCAGCCAGCGACAGCAGCAGCTCCTCCATGCTCACCGGCGGATGTGCCACCTGCGCCTGCAGCTCCGGCGGTGCCGCCGCAGCCAGGACGATATCGCGGCCGACCCGGGGCAGCTCATCCAGCTCCTCGGCGGCCTGACGGAAGCGTTCATACTCCTGCAGGCGGCGAATCAGCTCGGCCCGGGGATCGTCCTCCTCGTCGCCCAGCTGCTCCTGTCGCGGCAGCAGCATGCGCGATTTGATTTCCGCCAGCATCGCGGCCATGACCAGATACTCGGCGGCCAGCTCCAACCGCACCGCCTTCATCAGTTCCACGTAGCCCATGTACTGATGGGTGATGGTGGCCACCGGAATATCGAGGATATCCAGGTTCTGCTTGCGGATCAGGTACAGCAACAGATCCAGCGGCCCTTCGAAGGCGTCGAGAAACACCTCCAGCGCCTGGGGCGGGATGTACAGATCCTGGGGCAGTTCGGTCAGCGGCTGACCATTGACGATGGCCAGCGGCAGCTCCTGCTGCACCGGAGCCTGAACCGCTGCCTGGGTTGCACTGGCAGCCACGGTCAACTGTTCCGGCTCCGGCGCGCTCATCAGCTGCGGCGGTAGCTCAGGCCCATGGCCTGACGTACTTCGGTGAGGGTGTCACGGGCGGCATCACGGGCCCGCTCGGCACCTTCGTTGAGGATCAGGCGCACCGCATCCGGGTTGCTTTCGTATTCCACCGCCCGTTGCTGGATGGGTTCCAGTTCCGCGCAGATGGCGTCGATCACCGGTTTCTTGCAGTCCAGACAGCCGATACCGGCACTGCGACAGCCCTGGTTGACCCAGTCGTGGGTGGCCTGGTCGGTATAGACCAGATGCAGCTGGTATACCGGGCACTTGTCCGGATCACCCGGGTCGGTGCGCCGGACCCGCGCCGGGTCGGTGGGCATGCGGCGGATCTTCTCGTTCACCTCGTCGCTGGTATCGCGCAGGGTGATGGTGTTGCCGTAGGACTTGGACATCTTCTGCCCATCCAGCCCCGGCATTTTCGAGGCTGGGGTGAGCAGCGCCTGGGGTTCGGGCAGGATGATCTTGCCACCGCCGTCGAGATAGCCGAACAGCCGTTCCTTGTCGCCCAGGGTGATGTTCTGCTGTTCCTGCACCAGCGCCCGGGCGGTCTCCAGCGCCTCGGCATCGCCCTGTTCCTGGTAGGCGGCGCGCAGATTGCTGTACAGCTTGGCGGCCTTCTTGCCCATCTTCTGGATGGCCGTGCGGGCCTTGTCCTCGAAGCCCGGCTCCTTGCCGTACAGGTGGTTGAAACGCCGCGCCAGTTCCCGGGTGATTTCCACGTGGGACAGCTGGTCGGCACCCACCGGCACCAGGCCGGCGCGGTAGATGAGGATGTCGGCGCTCATCAGCAGCGGGTAACCGAGGAAGCCGTAGGTGGCCAGATCCAGCTCACGCAGCTTTTCCTGCTGATCCTTGTAGGTCGGCACACGCTCCAGCCAGCTCAGCGGCGTGGACATGCCCAGCAGCAGATTGAGTTCAGCGTGCTCCGGTACCTGGGACTGGATGAACAGGGTCGCCGAGGTACCGCTGACCCCGGCGGCCAGCCAGTCGATCAGCATGTCCCAGACGTTCTGCTCGATGTCCTGCGGGTTTTCGTACAGGGTGGTCAGGGCGTGCCAGTCGGCGGCAAAGAAGAAGCACTCGTACTCGTGCTGCAGCTTTACCCAGTTCTTCAGTACACCGTGATAATGACCGAGGTGCAGGCGTCCGGTGGGACGCATGCCGGACACAACCCGGTGCCGGGATTCAACGGAACTCAAGGGATACTCCTGATTGTCTGGTTATTCATCATGTTGGCTATGGTTATCGGTATGACTCAGTCACGGCTGACGCCAAAGGGCTCCGGGTCGCCGAGGCCGATACGCCGCACCTCGGTTTCCCCATTGAGCAGCGCCACCACGGTGGTCGGCTCGATGGCGCAGGCACCGCCGTCGATAATCAGGTCGACCTGATTGTCGAGGCGCTCGCGGATATCCTCCGGGTCGGTCAGCGGCAGGTCTTCACCGGGCAGCATCAGGGTCACGCTCATCAGCGGCTCGCCGAGAGCTTCCAGCAGCGCCTGGGTAATCCGGTGACTGGGAATGCGCAGCCCTATGGTACGCCGCTTGGGATGCAGCAGGCGTCGGGGCACTTCGGTGGTGGCATGCAGAATGAAGGTATAAGGGCCCGGGGTGTTGTTCTTCAGCGCCCGGAAGGTGGCGTTGTCGACCTTGGCGTAGACGCCTAGTTCGGACAGGTCCCGACACACCAGGGTGAAGTTGTGCTTGTCATCCAGCTGGCGCAGACGACGGATGCGTTCCAGTGCATTCTTGTCACCCAGATGGCAACCCAGCGCATAGGCGGAGTCGGTCGGATAGGCGATCACCCCACCGGCACGGATGATCTCCACGGCCTGGCTGATCAACCGCGCCTGCGGGTTGTCCGGGTGGATCTGTAGATATTGGCTCACGGCTGCATTCTCATATCTGTTTTGCGGAGTGTAGGATCTATTGCCGGTGCATCACAACCGCCCGGGCAAAACGCTCATCGGCCCACAGCGGCGCGCAGCTGTCCGGCAGCGGCGTCATCGCCCCCAGGGCCATCCAGGGTGCATCCGGATGATGGAAGTCGCTGCCGCAGCTGGCCAGAAAACCGAACTCCAGGCTCAGCCGCGCCAGCACCGCGACATGCTCGGGCGCCTGCTTGCCATTGGACACCTCGATGGCGCGCCCACCGGCTTCGGCAAAGTCACGCAGCAGACGGCGCAGTTTCGAGCGGGTCAGGCCATAGTGCCAGGGGTGGGCCAGCACTGCGACGCCCTCGGCATCGCGCAGTTGCTGCACCGCAGCGGGCAGTTCCGGCCAGTGCTGCTTGATGTCGCCGAGCTTGCCCGCGCCCAGCCATTTGCGGAAGGCCTCGGTACGGTCTCGCACATAGCCGGCCTGAACCATCCAGTCGGCAAAGTGCGGACGACCTGGTGGGCTGTCAGCATCACCACCGCTGGCCTGCTGCATGGCCACGGCACCCTCCAGCGCCCCCGGCATGCGCTTGACCGCCAGCCGCGCGGCAATCTGCTCGGCCCGCTGCCAGCGCCCATCACGCATCGCCGCCAGCGCATCCAGCAGCACCGGCGCCTGCTGATCAAAACCATAGCCCAGCACATGCACGGTATGACCCTGCCACTGGGCGGACAGCTCCACCCCGCTGACCCAGTCCATGCCCAGCTGCCCGGCCGCCACCTGCGCCTCCGCCAGACCGTCCACACAATCATGGTCGGTCAGCGACACCAGCCCGACGCCGCTGGCCGCCGCCCGGGCCATCAGGTCGGCCGGTGCGAGCACGCCATCGGAGGCGGTACTGTGCATATGGAGGTCTACCAACACATCTGGCTCCCGCTCATCCAGCAAAAGAATTTCGCTATTATGCCGTCTGGGCACTGACAACACCTAACCGAATCGCATAACGTAAGCCTTTTGACCCGACCGGATCATCATCAGGAGCACCCATGTTCTACGCCATCATGGCCACTGACGCAGCAGATACGCTCGCCGCCCGGCTCGCAGCCCGCCCTGCGCATCTGGCCCGCCTGCACCAACTTCAGGACGCCGGACGCCTGCTGCTGGCCGGTCCCCATCCAGCCATTGACAGTAACGATCCCGGCGAGGCGGGCTTTACCGGCAGTCTGGTAGTAGCCGAGTTCAGTTCACTGGAAGAGGCCCGCAGCTGGGCTGATGCCGACCCTTACGTGGCCGCCGGCGTCTATGCACAGGTGCTGGTCAAGCCGTTCAAACCCGTACTGCCCGCCTGAGCAAGGAGAAGCCCATGCCCCGCACCCCGATACTGGCCCTGCTGGCCGCCCTGTGTCTGCCGCTGCCAGCACTGGCCCAGCCCGCCGATCCGGAGCTGGTCGACGTGGTATCCAGCAACGCCAGTGAACAGGAAGCTGAACAGGATGTCGGTACACTGCAGGCCGAACTGGCCCGGGTGGAAGCCGAGCGGCAGCAACTGGCCGACGCCCTGGCCGGGGCCGATAACAGCGTGCAGCTGGAGCAGCTGAGCGCCCAGAATCTGGCCCTGCGCGACCGTCTGTCAGCCATGGAACAGCTGGCGGATGCCCGGCGCAGTGACGAACAACGCAAATGGTTCATCGTCGGCGCTTCCACCGTGGCCCTGAGCCTGCTGGTCGGCTGGTTGCTGGCCCAGCTGGGTGGCCGCCGCAAACGTAGCATGTGGCTGAATTGAAACAACATATCCTGATGATCGATGACGATCAGGAGCTCTGCGAACTGCTGGGTTCCTGGTTGCAGGCCGAAGGCTTCCAACTGACCAGCGTGCATGATGGCAGCGCCGGGCTGGAGGCCGCCCGCAATGGTGACTACCAGGCCATAGTGCTGGACATGATGCTGCCCGGCATGAACGGTCTGGAGGTGCTGCGCGCCCTGCGCCAGAGCTGCAACACCCCGCTGTTGATGCTCAGTGCCCGGGGCGAGCCGGTGGACCGCATTCTCGGTCTGGAACTGGGGGCCGACGACTACCTGGCCAAACCCGCCGACCCCCGGGAGCTGGTGGCCCGGCTGCGCGCACTGTTGCGCCGCAGCGGCCCGGCCAGCGAAGGTCAGATGCTGGAGGTCGGCGATCTGCGTCTGGACAGCGCCAGCCTGATGTGCTGGCAGGGCGAGGAGCTGCTGCCGCTGACCCAGACCGAGGCGCTGATCCTGCGCGAGTTGCTGGAGCACCCAGGCCAACTGGTCGACCGCCAGAGTCTGTCCCGGCAGGCACTGGGCAAGCCACTCGGCCCCTACGACCGCAGCCTGGACATGCATATCAGCAACCTGCGGCGCAAGCTCGGCGTGCAGGCCGACGGGCGCAGCCGTATCCAGTCCATCCGTGGCCGGGGCTATCTGTACGGTTGATGAGCTGACGAACATTTACATTGTCTTTACCGAACACCAGCGCTGGCTGACACGCCGATCCCTAGACTGTCAATCAGTGGCCGGATTCACCGGTCGTCATTACGGGAGCTAACCCATGAAACATATTCTGATTGCCGGCCTGTTCGCCCTGACTACCGCTGCCAGCGCCAGCGCACTGGCCGCCCCCGAGAGCCCGGACAGACACCATGCAAGGCACCTTGAGCGCCTGTCCAGCGCCCTGGAACTGACCCCTGAACAGCAGGAAGAACTGCGTACAGTGCATCAGGAACACTTCGAGAAGATGAAAGCGCTGCATGCCGAAAAGCAGGAGCAGGTCGACACCATCCTCACTGCCGAGCAGCGCAACAAGCTGCAGGAACTGCGCGAGCAGCGCCGCAACGACATGAAGAAACACCAGCATGAGCGTCGACACAAGCGCGGCGGTGAACGCACCACCACCCAGCCCCAGGAGTAACTGCGCCGATGCGGCTGTTCTGGAAGGTCTTTGCCGTTCTCTGGCTGGCCACCCTGCTGGTGGGCGGTTCGGGCTTTCTGATCAGCCGCGCGTTGCAACAGGACTGGCTGCTGCTGCAGTTCCACCCGCAGCTGCGCGACTTCAGCGAACAGCTGGTGGGCGTCTATGAGCAACAGGGCTCCACCGCCGCCCAGCAATGGCTGGAACAGCAGCAGAAGCAGCATCGGCTGCGTGCCGAACTGTTCAACGACCAGGGCCAGCGGCTGCTCCAGGGCACCCTGCCGACCCTGCCCCGGCGCGAGGCCAGCCCGCAGCATGGCGGTGAGCAACAGCGCACCCGCCATGGCCGACTGTTCCAGCTGGCCTGGGACTCGGAGCAGGCCTCCTATCAACTGCTGCTGCATATCCCCGGACCCGAGCTGTTCCGCTGGCAGCGCACCCCCTTTGCGCTGATCTCGAACATCACCATGGCCATGCTGCTGCTGGCACTGCTCAGTCTGCTGCTCAGCCGCTACCTGACCGCACCGCTGCAGAAGCTCGGCGTCGCCGCCGAGGATCTGGCCGAAGGCCGGTTCGATGCCACCGCGCTGACCCGGATCGGCCGCCGCCGCGACGAGATCGGCCAGCTGTCCCGCCAGTTCCAGAGCATGGCCGACCGGGTACAGAGCCTGCTCAACAGCCAGACCCAGCTGATGCGCGATATTTCCCATGAACTGCGTTCACCGCTGGCCCGGCTGCGCATCGGTCTGGCACTGGGCGACAAGCAGGGGCTGGCCGCCGATGACCCACTGTGGGAGCGACTGGATCGCGAATGCAGTCGGCTGGACAGCCTGATCGGTGACATTCTCACATTGAGTCGTCTGGACGCCCGGGATATTCCGCCGGCACCCTTCGAGCTGGACGCTCTGGTAGCCGAGGCGGTGGAGGATGCCCGCTTCATGGCCGAAGGTCAGCGCCTGAGCCTGCAGGGCAGCACCGACTGCCAACTGCAGGGCTGGCCCGATCAGCTGTCCAGTGCACTGGACAACCTGCTGCGCAATGCCCTGCGCTTCTCCCCGGAGGACGGCGAGATCCGCATCAGCCTGACCGCAGATACCCGGGGCTGTGAAGTGGTAGTCAGCGATGAGGGGCCGGGGGTACCGGATGAATGGCTGGCGCGTCTCGGCGAGCCCTTTGCCCGGGTACCCGGGCAACCGGCGGACAGCGGCCACGGTCTCGGTCTGGCCATCGCCCGCCGCGCCGTAGCCCGGCACGGCGGCAGCCTGAGCTTCAGTCGGGCCGCCTCCGGTGGACTGCGCGCCTGTATTCAGCTGCCACGCAGTGCTCAGGCCTCAGGCCAGCGGCGGAAGAAATCCCGGGACTCCAGTGCCGGCACCGGCTTGCCCTCCCCCAGCGACTGACCGACATACAGAAAGGCGATGATCTTCTCCTGCGGCGCCAGCCCCAGGCCATCGCGGATGATGCTGTCGCGCGCCGGATCGCCGGTACGCCACACCGCCCCCAGCCCCAAGGCGTGGGCGGCCAGCAGCATGTTGCCGACGGCTACCGCACAGGAGGCCTCCTGCTCCTCGGCGGGCACCTTGGGATGTTCCTTCGGACTGCTGATGGCGACTATGATCATCGGCGCACGCAGCGGCAGGCTGCGCGCCCGCTGCACGGTTTCGGCAGCGGCATCACCGGCCTTGGCCAGTGCGGCGGTATGCAACAGCTCACCCAGTTGCTGCAGCGCCTGCCCCTCCAGTACCAGAAAGCGCCAGGGGCGCAACCAGGCATGATCCGGCGCCCGCAGCGCCGCCTGGAAGAGCGCTTCCTGCTGCTCGGCAGTGGGTGCAGGCCCGGTCAGGCGCGGCATGGAAACCCGGTTGTGCAATACGCTCAATGCGTCCATTATTATCAGAACTCCGCAAACGTGAATCGGAATCATAATAACAAAGGAGCCCCCATGACCACCGACGCCAACAGCCACACCCAGGCCGCCCCGCCCGCCAGCGAGCGGCAATTCAACAGCTTCGCCGAGTTCTACCCCTTCTATCTGAGCGAACACAGCAACGACACCAGTCGCCGTCTGCATTACTGCGGCAGCCTGCTGGTACTGATGCTGCTGGCCTGCGCCCTGTTCAGCGCCAACGGCTGGTTGCTGCTGGCCCTGCCGGTGGCCGGTTACGGCTTTGCCTGGGTCGGACACTTCTTCTTCGAGAAGAACCGCCCGGCCACCTTCAAGTATCCGCTGTACAGTTTCATGGGCGACTGGGTGATGCTCAGGGACGCGTTTACCGGACGCATCCGCTTCTAGATCCAGCCGACAGCTGAGCTTTCTTCCCGCAGCCGGGCATATTATGATCAATCCACCCGGATCGATCAGCCCGCTGCGTTGATCAGCCCGTCCGGACTGTCAGGCCAGGGAACGACTGATCATGAATCTGGAAACGCGAATACAGCCCGTCCGCCCACCGCTGGAAGGCTATTACTCCAGGGTAATGGCCTATCTATGCGTTGCTCTGGTGTTCGCGGCGATCGTCTTCGAGCAGGGATTGACCCCACTGAATGGCGGCGTCGTGCTCTACGCGCTGGCCTACCCCCACGCGGTCCGTCTGCTCACCCGTTGGCGCCATAAACATGGGCGCAGCAACCTCAACCTCATCATGCTGGCGGTGGACGGGCTGCACACCGGGCTGTTTATCAGCCTGTGCCAGTTCAGCATGGTACCGAGCCTGGTCTTCATTCTGCTGATCAGTTTTACCGCCATCATCATCGGCGGGCCACTGTATCTGTTCTCCGCTGCGCTGCTGACGCTCACCGGCACCGTGCTGTCGGCAGCCATTCTCGCCCCAGAGCCCCTGCTGATCAGCAGTCCGCTGCTGTCCTTCTGCAGCCTGACTGGCGGCGGCATCTTTACCGTGGTCATGGCGACCTTCATCTATCGTCAGGGGCGGCGGCTGGAGCAGGCCCAGCAACTGGTCGGCGCCGAGCAGGAGAAGGCCGAGCAACTGGCCAGCAACCTGTCCAAGTACCTGTCGCCCCAGGTGTGGCAGTCGATCTTTTCCGGCAACCAGCGGGTCACCCTGGAAACCCGACGCAAGAAGCTGACGATCTTCTTCTCCGACATCCGCGGCTTTACCGAGCTGGCGGAAGAGATGGAAGCCGAGGCGCTGACCGACCTGCTGAACAACTACCTGAACGAGATGTCACGCATCGCTCTGCAGTACGGCGGCACCATCGACAAGTTCATCGGTGACTGCGTCATGGTGTTCTTCGGCGACCCGGTCAGCCGCGGGGCCAAGCAGGATGCCGAGGCGGCGGTGTCCATGGCCATTGCCATGCGCAAGCACATGAAGGTACTGCGCCAGCAGTGGCGCAGCCAAGGCATCACCCGGCCGCTGGAAATCCGCATGGGTCTGAGTACCGGCTACTGTACGGTGGGCAACTTCGGCGCGGACATGCGCATGGACTACACCATCATCGGCCGCGAGGTGAACCTGGCCAGCCGCCTGGAAAGCACCGCCGAAGCCGGCGAGATCCTGATCTCCCATGAAACCTGGTCACTGACCAAGGATCTGGTCATGTGCCGGGACAAGGGCCAGCTCAACGTCAAGGGCTTCAGTCGACCGATGCAGATCTATCAGGTGGTGGGCCTGCGCCGCGATCTGGGTGCGGCGCCAACCTTTGTCGAGCACGAACTGCCGGGCTTTTCCATGTATCTGGATACCAATGGCATCCGCAACTACGACAAGGAAGACATCGTCAAGGCGCTGGAGCTGGCAGCGCGCAAGTTGCGCGACAAGGTGATTATCTAGGACGAGCGACGGGCGGCAGGCCGCCCCGTCGGCTGCCGGAGTCAGACCGTCTCCGGCAGTTTTTCCTTCAGCGGTTCGGCCTCTGTTACCTGCTCGGACTCAGTTGCCGGTTCGGACCAGTGATACTGGGTGATACTGCCATCCCAGTGTTCGATCAGCGCCGTGCACGACTCCACCCAGTCACCGCAGTTGTGGTAGGCGATGCCATCCACATCACGGATCTCGGCATGGTGGATGTGGCCACAGACCACGCCCTGCATGTCACGCTTGCGGCACTCGTGGGCCAGCGCATCCTCGAAGTCGCTGATGAAGTTCACCGCCTTCTTCACCCGGTGCTTGAGATAACCGGACAGCGACCAGTAGCCATATCCGCAACGGCTGCGCCAGTAGTTGAGCCAGCGATTCAGGCGCAGGCTGAACTCGTAGGCATAATCGCCGAGGAAGGCCAGCCAGCGGTGGTAGCGGGTGATGACATCGAACTGGTCACCGTGGATCACCAGCAGGCGGCGCCCATCGGCGGTACGGTGCTCGGCCTCGTCCACCAGCAGCAGATTGCCGATATTCAGCATGCCGTAGCGGCGCAGGAATTCATCGTGGTTACCGGTAACGTACACCACCCGGGTGCCACGCTTGGCCATGGTCAGTATGCGGCGAATGACGTTGGTATGGGATTGCGGCCAGTACATGCTCTTGCGCAGCCGCCAGCCGTCGATGATATCGCCGACCAGATACAGCTGATCGCACTCATGCTCCTTGAGAAATGCTGCCAGCTTCTCTGCCTGGC
Source organism: Gammaproteobacteria bacterium (assembly GCA_012735335.1). Lineage (GTDB taxonomy): Bacteria > Pseudomonadota > Gammaproteobacteria > Pseudomonadales > Pseudomonadaceae > Halopseudomonas. The sequence continues at coordinate 6,905 of JAAYHO010000219.1, read as the reverse complement.
AGTCCCGTGTGCCCAGGTGCACATCGGAAATCCAGATGGTGCGCACCCGTTGTTTACCGCCGGCAGAAAACTCTTCCACGTGGGTCATCTGTCACCCCCTGTTCCATCCATGCGCCCATCCTGCCGAGCATGGGTGACCGGTGCATGACAGCTGCATGACAACCCTGTGACAGCGACCGATCGTCTGCCGGTGTGCTGGCAGTTTCACCACAATCCGCGCGCAGCCTCGTATACTATGCCCCGTCCAATCTGCTCACTGCTCAGTCATCAGGCCTTACCATGTTCAGACCTGCCCTCGCCCTGCTGCTCATCCTGCTGTCCTCCCTGTGCCTGGCTGACACTGCCCCGGCACCCGAGGTGCGAACCGGACTGGTTCTGTCCGGCGGTGGCGCCCGGGGGCTGGCCCATATCGGCGTGCTGAAACAGATCGAGCAGATGGACATCCAGCTCCACGCCATTACCGGTACCAGCATGGGCGCGGTGATAGGTGGTCTGTATGCAGCCGGATACAGCGCCGACGAGCTGGAGCGTATCGCCCTGGAGCTGGACTGGCCGGAAGCCCTCAGCGATGCCCCCCAGCGCGAGGATATTCCGTTCCGCCGCAAACAGGATGACCGGGATTTTCTGGTCAAGCAGCGGTTGTCCTTCAAGGACGGCAAACTGAGCTTCCCGCTGGGCCTGCTGCAGGGTCAGAACCTCGGACTGGCACTGGAAAGCCTGCTGGTACACACCAACGACATAGACGACTTTGACCGGCTGCCGATCCCGTTTCGCGCAGTGGCCACGGATATTGCCACCGGCGATGCGGTGATCTTCGACCGTGGACACCTGCCCCAGGCCATCCGGGCCAGTATCGCCCTCCCCGGCTTCTTTGCCCCGGTGAATATTGACGGTCGCCTGCTGGTGGATGGGGTGCTGTCGAAGAACCTGCCGGTGGATGTGGCCCGGGCCATGGGCGTGGACCGGGTGATAGTGGTGGACATTGCCACCCCGCTGAAACCCGCCAGTGACATGAACAGCATCCTCGATGTCATGGACCAGACCACCAGCCTGCTGATCCGGCACAACACCCAGGAACAGCTGGCCACCCTGACCGACAGCGACATGCTGCTGCAGCCGGAGCTGGGCAGCATTGCCTTCAGCAGCTTTTCCGAAGCCGAGCAGGCGATTGCCGCCGGGGAGCAGAGCCTGCTGGGCTCGCCGCTGTTGTACGCCTACGCCCAGCCCGGTGCCGCCAGCCAGTCCGGTGGCAACCTGGCCCGGCATCGCCCCCAGCGCCAGCCCATCATTCACGAGATACGGGTCATCAACAGTGGCAAGGTAGCCGATGCGGTGGTGCGCAGCATGGTCCGCCAGCAGCTCGGCGAGCCACTGAATACCGATCATCTGGCCAAGGACATGGGCACCATCTATGGCACCGACTACTTCAGCCAGGTGAACTACGAGATCCTCCATGAGGGCGAGCAGAACACCCTGCTGATCCGCACCCACGGTCGTCAGACCGGTACCGACTTCCTGCGGCTGGGGCTGAATCTGGTGGATGATTTCGAGGGCGGCAGCCAGTTCACCATAGGTGCCAGCTTCCGCGTCAACGGCGTCAACCCGCTGGGCGCCGAATGGCTGACCCGCCTGCAACTGGGTGAGCACCAGCAGCTGTACAGCGAGTTCTACCAGCCGCTGGACTACGGTTCACGCTACTTCATCGCGCCCTTTATCGATGCCGAGGCGCGCAACGTGGAAGTCATCCTGGATAACGACCCGGTTGCCGATTACCGCCAGCAGCGCTATGGCGCGGGCATCAATATCGGTCGGCAGATTGCCAATAACGGCGAGGTGCGCTTTGGCCTGTCGCGCTATGACGGCAAATCCAGAATCCGCGTGGGCGATCCTGATCAGGATACGCTGAGCTTCAATGAGGCGTTCTATTCCCTGCAGATCGACCGGGACACCATGGACAACGTCAACTTCCCCCGCTCCGGCGATGCCGCACGCATCCTCTGGCGCCAGTCGGAACCGAATCTGGGTGCCGACGAGCGCTATCAGCAGCTGGAGATACGGGCCAGTCGCGCCTTTGCCCAAGGGCCGCACAGTCTGCAACTGGGTGCCTTTATCGGCCGTACCGATGATGACGTGGACGTGGCCCAGAGCAGCTTCATTCTCGGTGGCCTGGGCGAGTTTTCCGGCTTCCGGGAAAACGGCCTGGCCGGGCAGAACTACAACCTGGTACGCGGCATCTATTACCGCCGCCTGAACCCCAGCAGCATGCCCCTGACCATTCCCATGTACCTGGGCGGCAGCCTGGAGTACGGCCGTGTCTACAACAAGGGTCAGGATGAACTGGATACCGGTTACATGGGCGCCGCCAGCCTGTTGCTGGGCATGGACACCTTCCTCGGCCCGCTGTTCCTCGGCATCGGTGCCAACGAGGAAGGCGAAAGCGCCCTGTACATGAACCTGGGGCATACCTTCTAGGGGGCGGCCTGCACCCCGGCAGCACCGAAGCTTTCCCGGTAGCGCAACGGGCTGACCCCCAGCTTGCGCTGGAAGGTGCTGCGCATCTGCTCCGGCGTGGCGAAACCGCACTGCCAGGCAATCACCTTGAGCGGCAGATCGGTCGCCTCAAGCAGTTGCCGCGCCTGATCCAGCCGCACTCCGGTGACATATTCATGCGGGGTAATACCCAGCTCGCGCATGAACAACCGGGAAATACTGCGCAGGCTGACGCCGGCAATCTCGGCCAGTTGCTCCACGCTGAAGGGCTCGCCGATATGCTCCATGACATGCGCCTGCACCCGACCGACCGGGGTTGTCGGGTCGCCGGGTGGCTGCAGCAGCGGACTGAACTGGGACTGCCCGCCCTGACGCTGGGCGACCACCACCAGACGCTTGGCACAGGCCAGCGACAGCGCTGAGCCGTGATCTTCGCTGACCAGCGCCAGGGCCAGATCGATCCCGGCGGTCACCCCCGCCGAGGTCACCAGCGCCCCATCCCGGGAGAAGATGCGATCATGTTCCACCCGTGCCGCCGGAAAACGGGTCGCCAGTTGCGCCGCATGCTGCCAGTGGGTAGTGACCACCCGCCCATCCAGTAAACATTCAGGCCTTCTACGACGGCATCAAGCACAAGCCGGAAACCACCTTCGGCAACGTCAAGGCCGACGTGCTGGCCGACAAGGACCCGCACTTCCAGCGCGGCAACTTCTGCTCGGTGATCCGCTGCTCACACTGGAAGGCCTGAGCAACCTGGGAACGTCGAGCACCAGCTCGATGAGCGATGCTGTTCCTGCCTCCGCTGGACGAGCTGGTGCTCGTCCCTCCCGGGAGTATCGCCCTGCTCTGCGTCAGCCGCTGATTTCCAGTATCAGCGCCGCGCGGATGCAGTGCAGCACGCCCTCTTCCACTGGTTCATCCAGCTGCTGGGCTACCGCCCGGACGCCGGGCAGATCCTCCTCGGCGTCGTTGAGAAAGATATCCTGTATACGCTCCAGCTGCCCCGGCGGCAGATCTACCGCGTGATGCAGCTCCAGTTGCCCGGTACTGATGGCCTGGGCCAGTTTCTGATACACCTGCCTGATCGGCAGACCGCTCTGCGCGGCAATCTGCTGCGGCTCCATGCCGGCCAGTGCCAGCGCCTGCACTTCCTGGGCTTCATGCACCACTGTCGCCGGGGCGGAATCCGTACCATCGGCCAGCAGCACCTGCAGAAAGTCCGCGCCGTAGCGCTCCAGCTTGTGCGCACCAATACCGCTGACCAGGGCCATGTCCTGCATGGTGGTGGGGCGTTGGCGCAGCATGTCGACCAGGGTGGAGTCGGCAAATACCACATAGGGTGGTACCCCGTGGGCCTCGGCCAGACGCTTGCGCAGGGCTCGCAGTTGCTCCCAGAGTTCACGATCCGCCTCGGCAATCACCGGTTTGTCGCCCTTGCGGGTCGGCAGCGCCGCCGAACGGGCGATATCCTTGCGCAGGGCCAGTGACTCTTCGCCACGCAGCAGCGGGCGGCAGCTTTCCGCCAGGCGCAGGCTGCCGAACCCATCCAGATCGATTTCCACCAGCCGCCGGGCAATCAATTGGCGGAATACCGAACGCCATTCCTGTTCGCTCAGCTGCTTGCCGATGCCATAGGTGGACAGATGCTGGTGCCCGGCACCACGGATCTTCTCGTTGTCCCGACCCAGCAGGATATCGGTCAGATGGCCGACGCCGTAACGCTGGCCGCTGCGGTAGACAGTGGACAGGGCCATACGCGCCGCTTCACTGCCGTCCCAGGTGTCCGCCGGTTCCACACAGTTGTCGCAGTGGCCGCAGGGTTGTTCCAGCGTTTCGCCGAAATACCCCAGCAGCGACTGACGCCGACAGCCGGTCAGCTCGCACAGCGCCAGCATGGCATCGAGCTTGTGCCGCTCGATACGCTTGTGCCGCTCGTCCCCTTCGGAGTTGGCCATGATCTGGTTGAGCAGCAGTACATCCTGCAGACCGTAGGCCATCCAGGCGTCGGCCGGCAGGCCATCACGCCCGCCCCGCCCGGTTTCCTGATAGTAGGCCTCGATACTCTTGGGCAGATCCAGGTGGGCGACGAAACGCACGTTGGACTTGTCGATACCCATGCCGAAGGCGATGGTTGCCACCATGATCAGCCCTTCTTCGTTGAGAAAGCGCCGCTGATGGGTAGCCCGCAGCTCCGGTGGCAGCCCCGCATGATAGGGCAAGGCCGGCCAGCCCTGCTCGCTCAGCCACTGGGCGGTATCCTCGACCTTCTTGCGGGACAGGCAATAGACGATGCCGGCATTGCCGCGCTGATCCTTGAGAAAGGCCAGCAGCTGCTGACGCGGCCGGTCCTTGGGCACGATGCGGTAGAAGATGTTGGGGCGGTCGAAGCCGGAGACGAAGCGCTCGGCATGCTCGAGCCTCAGGCGCTGGGCAATTTCTTCACGGGTGCGCTCGTCGGCGGTGGCGGTCAGGGCCATGCGCGGCACACCCGGGAACAGCTCGGCCAGTTGCCCCAATTGCAGATACTCGGGACGGAAATCATGCCCCCACTGGGATACGCAGTGGGCCTCGTCGATGGCAAACAGGGCGATATTCAGGCTCTGCAGAAATTGCAGGGTACGCGGCTGGAGCAGCCGTTCGGGGGCCAGATAGAGAAAGTCCATATCACCCCGGCGCAGCCGATCGGCTATATCCCGGCGGCTCTGTTCATCCAGCGTGGAGTTCAGCGCGGCAGCCCGCAGGCCCAGCTCGTTGAGGGTGGCAACCTGATCATCCATCAGGGCGATCAACGGCGATACCACCACCGCCAGGCCGGGGCGCAACAGCCCGGGAATCTGGTAACACAGGGATTTGCCGCCGCCGGTGGGCATCAATACCAGCGCATCACCACCGCAGGCGACCTGATCGATGATGTCGGCCTGGTGGCCGCGAAACTCGCCATAACCGAAAACGTCCCGCAGCTTCTGTAAGGCTTGCTCGCGCATGATTCTCCTTGCATGATGGCCTTCGCGCGGCGGCTACCGAGCCGCGCAAAGCGGTTGATTATATCAGCCCCGGGGCAAAGCGCCTTAACCCCGCGCAGGGAATGCCGATCCTTTGGCAAAACCCGACCACCTGCGTACAATGCCGGTCATTATCCATGATGAGGTGTGCCATGTCCTTTGCTGACCAACTCGAGCGCCTGCAGCAGTTCCTTGATGCCGACGATCTGCATGATGAAGCTCTCGATTACCTTGCCGGGCATGGTTATCTGACCGCCCTGTCCATCGCCCCTGTTGAAGTACCCGAACAGGAGTGGATATTCGAGCTGTTTGCCGAAGAGCCCAAGTACGTGGACGAGGCACAGAAGGCCGACATCGAGAACAGTCTGCGTGAGCTCAAGGCACTGATTGGCCGCATCCTGGCCAGTGATGAGGATCTGGAGCCGCCGTGTGAACTGACCCTGGGCGACGAGCCGGATCTGTCTGATCTGCGCAGCTGGTGTGTGGGCTTCCTCGAAGGCGTATTCCTGCGCGAGGAAGACTGGTTCACTCAGGACGAGGAAACCGTCAGTGAGCTGCTGCTGCCAATCATGGTCGGCTCCGGTCTGTTCGAGGACCAACCTGAATTTGCCGAAATTGCCCAGGATGAAGAAATGGTCCAGGACATGCTCGACCACATCCCCGATGCGCTGACTCAGCTGTATCTGCTGTTCCAGGCCCCGGAAGAGAAAGGCCGCCCGGCGCTGTTTGATCCGCGTCACTGATCGACCGGCCTGCGGCGCAGGCCATCGCCGCGAGGGCGCGGCTCCTACATTTCATTGAATGTAGGAGGCCCGCCCCCGGGCCGAAGGCGCAGCCAACCGCCACTCGTCCCTCAGCTCAAACCACCCCTATCCGCCCCGCCTCTACCCAACGCTGCAACAACGGCAAAACAACCTCCGCTGGCTGATAACCATTGGCCAACAGCGCCAGCATGCCGTCACGCTCGGCCAGCAGGGTCGGAAAACCGCTGATCCCCAGATCCCCCACCCAGCTGAAATCCGCCGCCACCGCCAGTTGGGCGCTGTCGGCGACAAAGGCCTTGCTGAATCTGCTGCGCGGATAGCCAACCTGCTCGGCCAGATCACTCAACAGCGAACACTGGGTGACATCCTCGGCGCGGGTATAGAAGGCGCTCTGAATCGTCTTGACCAGCGACCAGACCCGATCTGGCTCCAGCTCCCGGGCCACTACCAGCGCGCGGCAGGCCGGTTCGGTGTTGTAGATGAACCCCGCCGGCAGCGCATCCGGGGTCAGGATCGGCTGATCACTGGTTCTGCCCACCGCCTGCCAATGCTCGGTCAGCGCCTGCCGGGCCGAATCCTGCATGGGATCGGTCACCCCCGGACGCAGGCCACCCGCTACCAGATGCAACGGCAGATCCGGGTAAGCCTG
>JAAYHO010000218.1 GCA_012735335.1 Gammaproteobacteria bacterium | reverse complement strand
TGATCATCGCGCTCCACCAGTCGCACCAGACCTGAACCGGCATTGCTGCTCAGCTCCACACCCTTGGTCGCGATACCGGCGTCGTTGAGCGCCTGCTCGATGCGCTGCAGATCGTTCTGTTCGATGGTCTGGGTCGAGCTGATACCGGAAATCTGGATGGCCGGGTCGTCGGGGTAGAGGTTGGGGGTTGCGTATAACAGGCCGAGCGCAATAACGGCCAGGATAAGCAGGTATTTCCACAGAGGATAACGGTTGAGCATGGTATGGCCCGATTACGAGCCGGGCGCTGAATAAGCGCCCGGTTTACAGTACTGGAAGAATCAGATGGCTTTCAGGGTGCCCTTGGGCAACGCAGCAACCACAGCGCCTTTCTGGAATTTGAGTTCCTGGCCTGCACTTACTTCCAGAACAATAAACTCATCACTGACTTTCTTTACCTTGCCGAGGATGCCGCCGTTGGTTACGACCTCATCACCCACATTCAGGCCGCCGATCAGGTTCTTGTGGTCCTTGGCGCGCTTGGCCTGGGGACGCCAGATCATCAGATAGAAGATGGCGACAAAGCCCACCAGAAAGATCAGGCTCATGGCATCGAAGCCGGCTGGCGCGGCGCCTTCTGCGGTCTGGGCCACGGCGCTGGAGATGAAGAAACTCATGTAACACTCCTGTTTTATGTACTTGCAGAAAAATAATGGGGCTTCCTGACCGCTATTCAAGCCTCCAGGGGAGGAACAGGTTGGCCGAGACGTGCGTAGAAGTTATCCACAAAGTCGGTCAATGTACCCTGTTGAATCGCACCGCGCAAACCATCCATCAGCCGCTGATAATGCCGCAGATTATGGATGGTATTGAGCATGCTGCCGAGCATTTCCCCGCATTTGTCCAGATGGTGCAGATAGGAACGGGTGAAGTGGCGGCAGGTATAGCAGTCGCAGCCGGAATCCAGAGGCGAGTCATCATGACGATGCACCGCATTGCGGATTTTTACCACGCCGCTGTCGGTGAATAAATGCCCATTTCGGGCGTTGCGCGTTGGCATCACGCAATCGAACATGTCCACGCCCCGGCGCACACCTTCCACCAGATCCTCCGGCTTGCCCACCCCCATCAGGTAACGGGGCTTTTCCGGCGGCATCAAGGGCGGCAGGAAGTCGAGGATGCGGATCATGTCTTCCTTGGGCTCGCCGACCGACAGGCCGCCGATCGCCAGGCCGTCAAAGCCGATCTCGCACAGCCCTTCCAGCGAGCGGGCACGCAGGTCTTCGTGCATGCCGCCCTGAACAATGCCGAACAGCGCCGACGGGTTACCCTCGTGGGCATTCTTCGAGCGCTGCGCCCAACGCAGGGACAGCTCCATGGAGCGACGGGCGGTGTCCAGATCCGCCGGATACGGTGTGCATTCGTCGAAGATCATCACCACATCCGAGCCCAGCTCGCGCTGCACCTGCATGGACTCTTCCGGCCCCATGAACACCTTGGCACCGTCCACCGGCGAGGAGAAATACACCCCCTCCTCCTTGATCTTGCGCATGGCCCCCAGGCTGAACACCTGAAAACCGCCGGAATCGGTGAGGATCGGCCCCTGCCACTGCATGAAGTCGTGCAGATCGCCGTGTTTGCGGATCACCTCGGTCCCCGGGCGCAGCCACAGGTGGAAGGTATTGCCGAGGATCATGTGCGCGCCGATATCCTCGATATCCCGGGGCAGCATGCCCTTGACCGTGCCATAGGTGCCCACCGGCATGAAGGCGGGGGTTTCCACCACGCCACGGGGAAAGGTCAGGCGGCCGCGACGGGCCTTGCCGTCGGTGGCCAGCACTTCAAACTGCATATGACTCATTGCTCGTCCTCGGGCCCGCGGGCATCCGGATTGCGGGTGATGAACATGGCATCACCGTAACTGAAGAATCGGTACTCATGCTCCACCGCCGCCCGGTAGGCGGCCATGGTTTCGGGATAACCGGCGAAGGCCGACACCAGCATCAGCAGGGTCGACTCGGGCAGGTGGAAGTTGGTCACCAGCGCATCCACCACATGGAACGGCCGCCCCGGGTAGAGGAAGATATCGGTGTCACCACTGAAGGCCTTGATCTGACCATCCCGCGCCGCACTCTCCAGCGAGCGCACACTGGTGGTACCCACCGCAATCACCCGCCCGCCCCGCGCCTTGCAGGCATTGACCGCATCCACCACCGCCTGACTGACCTCCAGCCATTCACTGTGCATGTGGTGATCCTCGATACGCTCAACCCGTACCGGCTGGAAGGTACCCGCGCCCACATGCAGGGTCACCTCGGCGGTAGCCACACCCCGGGCCCGAATCGCCTCCAGCAACTCGGCATCGAAGTGCAGCCCGGCGGTCGGCGCTGCCACCGCACCGGCCTTCTGGGCATACACGGTCTGGTAACGCTCACGATCGGCGCTGTCATCCGGCCGATCGATATAAGGTGGCAGCGGCATGTGCCCAAGCCGGTCCAGCAACGGCAGCACCGGCTCGGCAAAACCCAGCTCGAACAACGCATCATGCCGCGCCAGCATGCTCACCCTGCTGTCGTCTTCCAGCAGAATCAGACTGCCCGGCTTGGGCGACTTGCTCGAGCGCACATGGGCCAGTACCCGGCGCTCATCCAGCACCCGCTCGACCAGAATCTCCAGTTGGCCACCGGTCTCCTTGCGAGCGAATAGCCGCGCCGGAATCACCCGGGTATTGTTGAACACCATCAGGTCGCCGGGGCGCAGATACTCCAGCAGGTCGGTGAACTGCCGGTGCAGCAGCTCCCCGCTGGGCCCGTCCAGGCACAACAGTCGACTGGCACGCCGCTCAGCCAGGGGGTGCCGGGCGATCAACTGATCAGGCAGTTCGAATTGGAAATCGCTGACGCGCATGGAAGGCCAATACCGCATGAGAAAAAAGGGCGCCCATGGTAGCGGAAATCACGCTTTTCAGCCATGCAAAGCATTGACCTGCATGCACAAGCCTCCGTATACTCCGCGCGGCTTGCCCAAGCCTCGGTGGCGGAATTGGTAGACGCGGCGGATTCAAAATCCGCTTCTGGTGACAGAGTGGGAGTTCGATTCTCCCCCGAGGCACCATTCGATAAAGCGAATGGTGTTGAATAACAGAGCAGCAAGCATGACAGAACCGGCCTTGAGCCGGTTTTTTTGTGTCTGGCGTATAGCTGATTCCTGAGTCAACACCCTCGCCCACTGCGGGGAGGTGATGGGGCAGGTTTTGGAGGGCCGAGTTCCATCTCGGCCATTTGGGGTTGCGGCGGGGTTGCTATGTCGAGATGGAACTCGACATTCCATGGGCTGCGCCCTCTCCCCCAGCCCCTCTCCCGCAAGGAGAGAGGGGCGGATTGGGCTTACTGCTGATCCAGAAACCGCTCCGCATCCAGTGCGGCCATGCAGCCGGCACCGGCGGAGGTGATAGCCTGACGGTAGACGTGGTCGGCTACGTCGCCTGCGGCGAAGACGCCGGGGACGTTGGTGGCGGTGGCGTTGCCTTCGGTGCCGCTGTTGATCTTCAGGTAGCCGTCCTGCATGGCCAGCTGACCTTCGAACAGGCCGGTGTTGGGGGTGTGGCCGATGGCGATGAACACGCCCGCCAGGGCGATGTCTTCGGTACCGCCGCCGTTGAGTGCCAGACGCATGCCGGTCACGCCGCTGTCGTCACCCAGTACTTCATCCAGGGTGGCGTTGAGCTTGAGCTCGATCTTGCCTTCCTCGACCTTGGCCATCAGCTTGTCGACCAGGATCTTCTCGGCGCGGAAGGTATCGCGGCGGTGTACCAGCACGACCTTCTTGGCGATATTGGCCAGGTACAGGGCCTCTTCCACGGCGGTGTTGCCACCACCGACCACTGCCACTTCCTGATTGCGGTAGAAGAAACCGTCACAGGTAGCACAGGCGGAGACGCCCTTGCCCATGAAGGCTTCTTCCGAAGGCAGGCCCAGGTAGCGGGCCGAGGCGCCGGTGGCGATGATCAGCGCGTCACAGGTGTACTCGCCCTGGTCGCCGGTCAGTACCAAGGGGCGCTGCTGCAGGTCAACCTTGTTGATGTGGTCGAAGACGATCTCTGTCTCGAAGCGCTCGGCATGCTTGCGCATGCGCTCCATCAGATCCGGGCCCTGCAGGCCTTCCACATCAGCGGGCCAGTTATCGACATCGGTGGTGGTGGTGAGCTGACCGCCCATCTGCATTCCGGTAATCAGCAATGGCTTGAGGTTGGCCCGTGCAGCATATACAGCAGCGCTG
>JAAYHO010000217.1 GCA_012735335.1 Gammaproteobacteria bacterium | reverse complement strand
GAGTAACGCGGGCCTGTGGTTGCTGGCGGCCGCCGCCAGCATGGTCTTGGCGACCAGCTGGCTGGCGCTGTCCCTGCCGGCGCACTGGCGTCAGGTGTTTGCTTCAGAGGAGGGCGCGCCGGGCTACCTGCGCACCCTTGGCTGGCTGGCACTGGCAGTCTCGGCGCTGTGTTGCTTCAAGGCTGACCATCCGTCCATGGCGGTGCTGGTGTGGTTTACCCTGTTGCCGGTGGCCACCGTGGCCACAGCCCTCATCCTGAGTTATCGTCCGGCGCTGCTACGGACGATCTGGCCGGCTTTTCTGCACATGCGCTAGGGCGTGCAAGGCAAAAGCAGGTATTTTTCCCGTTGAGTAAAAACTCTAATTTTACTTGGTAGTCGGGGGATTCTGGACTAGACTCGATCCCCAAGAAGACCAAGCGCCTCTATTTCGCGCATCTCCAGCATCGGCCAGCGATGCTGAAAAATAACAAGAGCCGTGATCAAGCCATGATAAAAAGCAGTCTGTGGCTGGTGGTACCTTTTATTGCGTTCGGCACTGCCTGGCAAGCGTTGGCAGAAAATCAGTCGCCGACCTCTGCCACTGCCTCGTCCAGCTCAGAGTGGGTAGATGAAACCCGTTGCCAGAGCTGCCACGCTGAACAATATGCCGATTGGCTGGGTTCCCACCATCAATTGGCCATGCAACCGGCCGCTGAAAGCACTGTGCTGGGCAATTTCGACCAGCAATCCCTGAGCACTGACACCGAAACCAGCCGTTTCTTCCGCCGCGATGGTGGCTTCTGGATAAACACCCCAGGCGCTGATGGCAAACCGGCTGACTATTCGGTGGCCTACACCTTCGGTGTCGAGCCGCTGCAGCAATACTTCCTGCAACTGAACGATGGTCGCCTGCAATCCCACGGCGCTGCCTGGGATGTGCCCGAGCGGCGCTGGTTTCATCTCTACGACGGCGACGGTGTGGATCACCACCACCGCCTGCATTGGAGTGGGGCGCAGCAGAATGCCGATTATATGTGTATCGAATGCCACACCACCGGTTTTCAGCGTGATTACGACCCGGAAACAAGCACTTACTCCAGTCGCTGGGAGGCACTGGGCGTAGGTTGTCAGAGCTGCCATGGCCCGGCAGCGGGGCATATGCTGTGGGCAGAGAGTGCTGCTGGCAATAACGAGGCCGCTGGCAGCAGAGGCTTCGAGCACAACCCGGTTACCGTAGCCAACGGCAGTCAGCCGGAAACCTGTGCCCGCTGTCACAGTCGGCGCTTCCCGCTGGATAATGGCTACACACCCGGCAATCATTTGCTGGATGATTATCTGCCAGCGATTCTCAGCGCCGATCTCTATGAAGTGGACGGCAAGATCAAGGATGAAGTCTTCGAGTATGGCTCCTTTCAGCAAAGCCGCATGCACGCCGCCGGGGTAGTCTGCTCCGATTGCCATAACCCCCATAGTGCGCAACTGCGGGCTCCGGCCAACGCGGTGTGCACCCAGTGCCACAACCCGACCGGTACGGCGACCCGGGCCGGTATCGATGCCAGTGGGCTGCAGACCAAAAACTACGATCATCCTTCTCATCACCACCACCCTGTTGGCTCGCCGGGAAGCCAGTGCCTCAGTTGCCATATGCCCGGCAAGCTGTACATGACCAACGACCTGCGCCATGACCACAGCTTCACCTCGCCAAGCCCCTTGCAGGCGCGTGAGCTGGGGCACTCCGATGCCTGTCTCGGCTGCCATCAACAGACTGAAGCCAAGGTGGTGGCTGCGTTCCAGCAGTGGTTCCCCGATGCCCAACCGCGCGATGGCGGTTACGCACGGGATCTGCATGCGGCGCGGCGAGGATTGCCGGGGGCGGCGCAGGCGCTGACACGGCAACTGGCACGAACCGATCTGCCCGATATCCGCCGTGCGACTCTGCTCAGCGAGCTGCCCAGCTATCCGTCGGCTGCTGCCCAGCAAACCGTGGTCGACGCTCTGAACTCATCCTCCCCGCAGGTACGCCACACCGCCGCTGGGCTGCTCGGCTCCTTGACCGCAGCAAACCAGCAGATCCGGTTATTGACCCCTCTGCTGGAGGATCCGGTTCGGGCGGTCCGGCTGGAAGCGGCCTGGCAATTATTGCAACTTGCGGCCGGGGCCAACGTCGAGCCGCCGGTGTTGCGGCAACTGATCAGCGAGTATGAACAGAGCCAGCGCACCATGCTCGAACGGGCCGAATCCCAGCTCAACCTCGCTGGTATCTATCAGGTGACCGGACGGCAGGCGGATGTCGAGCCAGCACTGCAACAGGCACTGCGCCAGGATCCGACCTTCCATCCCGCACGGATCATGCTGGCGCAATGGCGGGAGCAGTCCGCCGGAAATCCCGAGGCAGCCTTGAAGCTGCTGCGCGACAGTATCGAACAGTATCCCCAGGAGCCTTCACTGCAGCATGCCTACGGCCTGGCACTGGTGCGCCAGCGGCAATACGAGTCCGCCCTGCAGGCCCTGAAACGTGCCCATGAACTGGCACCGGAGCAGGCCGAATATGGCTATGTATTAGCCGTCGCCCTGCATGGCAGTGGTCAGATAGACGCCGCGTTGGACCTCTTGCGCAAGCAGGTGCAGGCGCAGCCGACCGATCGCCGGGCACGACAAGCCTTGATCAGCTACCTGCGTGCTGCAGGTAATCAAGTGGAGGCAGACTCCCTGTTGGCGGAGCTGGCTGCACAAAACCCGGGTGACCCGCTGCTGCGACGGTAGGGCCAATGCCCGATAAAAAAAG
>JAAYHO010000025.1 GCA_012735335.1 Gammaproteobacteria bacterium | reverse complement strand
CATGTACTCCACCTATGAGGAGGAGTGCGAGGCCAACCCCTCCGGCCGCGAGAAGATCATGGTGCTGGGTGGCGGGCCGAACCGTATCGGTCAGGGCATCGAGTTCGACTACTGCTGCGTGCATGCGGCGCTGGCCATGCGTGAAGACGGTTACGAGACCATCATGGTCAACTGCAACCCGGAAACCGTGTCCACCGACTACGATACCTCCGATCGTCTGTATTTCGAGCCGGTAACCTTGGAAGACGTGCTGGAAATCGTCCGGGTCGAGCAGCCCAAGGGCGTGATCGTGCAGTACGGCGGTCAGACCCCGCTGAAACTGGCCCGTGCCCTGGAAGAGGCCGGTGTGCCGATCATCGGCACCAGCCCGGAAGCCATTGACCGGGCCGAGGACCGGGAGCGCTTCCAGCAGATGGTCGAGCGTCTGAAGCTGCGTCAGCCCTCCAACGCCACCGTGCGCAGTGAGGATGAAGCGATCAGCGCGGCGGCCAAGATCGGTTACCCGCTGGTGGTACGTCCCTCCTACGTGCTCGGTGGTCGGGCCATGGAGATCGTCTATCAGGAAGACGAGCTCAAGCGCTATCTGCGTGATGCGGTCAAGGTCTCGAATGACAGTCCGGTACTGCTGGACCATTACCTCAACTGCGCCATCGAAATGGACGTGGATGCGGTCTCCGACGGCACCGACGTGGTGATCGGCGCCATCATGCAGCATATCGAACAGGCCGGTGTGCACTCCGGTGACTCGGCGTGCTCGCTGCCGCCGTACTCGCTGTCGCTGGAAATCCAGGACCAGATGCGTGATCAGGTCAAGCGCATGGCGCTGGAGCTGGGCGTGGTCGGTCTGATGAACGTGCAGCTGGCGCTGCAGGATGGCGTCATCTATGTGATCGAAGTCAACCCGCGTGCCTCGCGTACCGTGCCCTTCGTGTCCAAGTGCATCGGCCAGTCGCTGGCCCAGATTGCCGCCCGGGTCATGGCCGGCAAGACCCTCAAGGAGCTGGGCTTCACCGAGGAGGTGATCCCCAACTTCTACAGCGTCAAGGAAGCGGTGTTCCCCTTCGCCAAGTTCCCCGGCGTGGACCCGATTCTCGGGCCGGAAATGAAGTCCACCGGCGAGGTGATGGGTATCGGTGACAGCTTCGCCGAAGCCTTTGCCAAGTCGCAGCTCGGTGCCAGCGAAGTGCTGCCGACCTCCGGCACGGTGTTCATCAGTGTGCGTGAGGACGACAAGCCCTTTGTTGCCGACATGGCCAGGGACCTGCTGGATCTGGGCTTCGAGATCGTTGCCACCTCCGGCACCGCCAAGGTCATCGAGGCTGCCGGTCTGCCGGTGCGCCGGGTGAACAAGGTTACCGAGGGCCGTCCGCACATTGTCGACATGATCAAGAACGACGAGATCCGTCTGGTGATCAATACCACCGAGGGCCGTCAGTCGATCGCCGACTCCTACTCCATTCGCCGCAACGCCCTGCAGCACAAGGTGTACTCCACCACTACCCTGGCCGGCGGTCAGGCGGTGTGCATGGCGCTGAAATTCGGACCCGAGCGGACGGTACGTCGTCTGCAGGATCTGCACGAGAGATTATGAATATGAAGTACCCCATGACCAAGCAGGGCGCTCAGGCCCTGGAGGACGAACTCAAACAACTGAAAACCGTGATGCGTCCGCAGATCACCGAAGCTATCGCCGAAGCGCGAGAGCTGGGGGATCTGAAGGAAAACGCCGAATACCATGCTGCCCGTGAGCAGCAGGGCATGGTTGAAGCGCGCATCAGTGACATCGAGGGTCGCCTGTCGGCGGCCCAGGTGATCGATGTCACGGCGATTCCCTACAGCGGCAAGATCATCTTCGGTACCACAGTGACCATTGCCAACGTCGATACCGATGACGAAGTGAAGTATCAGATCGTCGGTGAGGACGAAGCGGATATCAAGGCCAGCAAGATTTCCGTGACCTCACCCATTGCCCGGGCGCTGATCGGCAAGGAAGAAGGCGAGATAGTCGCAGTGCGCACCCCCAGCGGTGTGGTCGAGTATGAAGTGGTCGAGGTTCAGCACCTGTGAACCCCGGGGCTGCTCTGCCGGCCGTGCGTAGCGGCAGGGTAGCCTGGCAGCTGGCCCAGACCCTTTGGGTTGGCGGTGTATGGATGTTGCACTTCGTGCTGCTGCCGGCGCTGGAGCGTTTTGGTCTGGCGCCGCTGCTGATCGACGAGATTGCCAGCTTCATGCGCCCGGTCATGGTCGGCTTTGCCGCCGTCTGCGTGCTGCTGCAATGCCTGCTGGCCTGGATGGTACTGCGTCGCCCGGTGTGGCGCGATCTGCGCGGTCAGATGCTGTTGCTGGTGCTGGTCGCGGCGGCCGCTTTCTTTCTGGTTGCCGCCTTGCCCAGAGGGGATTACTGGCAGTTGTTCAGCTATCTGGTGGTAGCCTTTGCCGGGCTGGTGCTGATACTCCAGCCCAGACCGGATGAGGAGCTGGCGCGCTGAGGCGAAGGCCTCAGAAGTCCTTGTAGCGCACCAGGTTAGACAGGTTG
>JAAYHO010000216.1 GCA_012735335.1 Gammaproteobacteria bacterium | reverse complement strand
CGCTGGAAGTGGCCCTGCAACAGGTGGAAGCCGGTGCCCAGGTGATCGACATCAACATGGACGAGGGCATGCTCGACTCGAAGGCGGCCATGGTCACCTTCCTCAACCTGATTGCCGGTGAGCCGGATATCTCCCGGGTGCCGATCATGCTCGACTCGTCCAAATGGGACATCATCGAGGCCGGGCTCAAGTGCATCCAGGGCAAGGGCATCGTCAACTCCATTTCCATGAAGGAAGGGGTCGAGGAGTTCAAGGCGCATGCCCGCCTGTGCAAGCGCTACGGCGCCGCCGTGGTGGTCATGGCCTTTGACGAGACCGGCCAGGCCGATACCGCCGCGCGCAAGAAGGAAATCTGCCAGCGCTCCTACGACATTCTGGTCAACGAAGTCGGCTTCCCGCCGGAAGACATCATCTTCGACCCGAACATCTTTGCCGTAGCCACCGGTATCGAGGAGCACAACAACTACGCCGTCGACTTTATCGAGGCCTGCGCCTTTATCCGTGACGAGCTGCCCCACGCCTTGACCTCCGGCGGGGTGTCCAACGTGTCCTTCTCCTTCCGGGGTAACAACCCGGTGCGCGAGGCCATTCACTCGGTATTTCTCTACCACGCGATCAAGGCCGGGCTGAAGATGGGTATCGTCAACGCCGGTCAGTTGGAAATCTATGACCAGATTCCAGCCGATCTGCGCGACAAGGTCGAGGACGTCATCCTCAACCGCCATCCGGGTGCCACCGAAGCGCTGCTGGCAATTGCCGAGGACTACCGTGGCGACGGCGCGGTCAAGGAAGTGGAAAACGAGGAATGGCGCGCTCTGCCGGTCGACAAACGACTGGAACATGCACTGGTCAAGGGCATCACCGCCTTTATCGTCGAGGATACCGAAGAGGCCCGTCAGCAGGCGGCCCGCCCGATCGAGGTGATCGAAGGCCCGCTGATGGCCGGCATGAACGTGGTCGGCGACCTGTTCGGCTCGGGCAAGATGTTCCTGCCCCAGGTGGTCAAGTCCGCCCGGGTAATGAAGCAGGCAGTCGCCCACCTGATTCCCTTTATCGAAGAGGAAAAAGGCGACAAGGTGGAAGCCAAGGGCAAGATCCTGATGGCCACGGTCAAGGGCGACGTACACGATATCGGCAAGAACATCGTCGCCGTGGTGCTCGGCTGTAACGGCTACGACATCGTCGACCTCGGCGTGATGGTGCCCGCGGACAAGATCCTCAAGACCGCCATCGAGGAAAAGTGCGACATCATCGGCCTGTCCGGGCTGATCACCCCGTCGCTGGACGAGATGGTGCATGTCGCCCGGGAAATGCAACGCCAGGACTTCCACCTGCCGCTGATGATCGGTGGTGCTACCACGTCCAAGGCGCACACCGCGGTGAAGATCGACCCGCATTACACCAATGATGCGGTGGTCTACGTCACCGACGCCTCCCGCGCGGTGGGCGTGGCTACTACCCTGCTGTCGAAAGAACTGAAGCCGGACTACGCGCAGAAAACCCGTGAAGAGTACGCGGTGATCCGCGAACGAACCGCCAACCGCGCCAAGCGCACCGAGAGACTCAGCTACGAGCAGGCGCTGGCGGCCAGACCCGAATTCGACTGGAGCGACTACAGCCCGGTCCAACCCAGCTTCACCGGCCGCCGGATTCTGGAAGATATCGACCTCAATGTACTGGAGCAGTACATCGACTGGACGCCCTTCTTCATCTCCTGGAACCTGGCCGGCAAATACCCGCGCATCTTCGATGACGAGGTGGTCGGCGAAGCCGCCAAGTCGCTGTTCGACGATGCCCAGGCGATCCTGCGCAAGCTGATCGACGAGAAGCTGATCCGTGCCCGCGCGGTGTTCGGCTTCTGGCCGGCCAACCAGGTCGATCACGACGATATCCAGCTGTTCGACGAACAGGGCCAGCCGCTCAAGCGCCTGCATCACCTGCGTCAGCAGATCGTCAAGACCGACGGCAAGCCTAACTTTGCCCTGGCCGATTTCGTCGCCCCGGCGGACAGCGGTCTGACCGACTATGTGGGTGGCTTCATTGTTACTGCGGGTATCGGCGCCGAGGAAGTGGCCAAGGCCTATCAGGAGGCCGGCGACGACTACAACTCGATCATGGTCAAGGCGCTGGCCGACCGTCTGGCTGAAGCCTGCGCCGAGTGGCTGCACCAGCAGGTACGCAAGGAGCACTGGGGTTACGGCCCGGAGGAAGCACTGGATAACGAGGCGCTGATCCGTGAGCAGTACAAGGGCATCCGCCCTGCCCCCGGCTACCCGGCCTGCCCGGATCACACCGAGAAGGACGCCCTGTTCCAGCTGTTGGACCGGGACGGCGACAGTGGCGTGACCCTGACCGAGCACTATGCCATGTTCCCCACTGCGGCGGTCAGCGGCTGGTATTTTGCCCACCCGAAAGCCCAGTACTTTGCCGTCGGCAAGGTGGACAAGGATCAGGTGGAAAGCTACAGCCAGCGCAAGGGGCAGGACATCGACGTCAGCGAACGCTGGCTGATGCCCAACCTCGGCTACGACGTCTGACCGGCAGAGCCGCCGAGTGACCCTGCTGCCGACCCGTGATCGATTCAGAACCATCTTTCTGCTGGGGCTGCCGATCATGGGTGGCATGCTCAGTCAGAGCCTGCTCAACCTGATCGATGCGGCCATGGTCGGCTCCCTCGGTCAGGAAGCACTGGCCGGTGTTGGCCTGGGCGGTTATGCCAACTTCATGGCCATCGCCCTGGTACTGGGGCTGGGTGTTGGGGTGCAAGCTACCGTGGCGCGGCGGCGTGGCGAGGGTCTGGTCGGTCAATCGGCCCAACCACTCAACAGCGGTCTGCTGATTGCTGCGCTGATCGCCCTGCCCATCAGCCTGCTGTGCTGGCTCAACGCCGAGCACATCATAGGTCTGCTCAGTGATGATCCCGAGGTCACCGCCATAGGCGCGGATTACTTCCGCTGGCGGGCACTGGCGATCCTCGCCGTGGGCTTCAATTTCTCCTTTCGCGGCTACTGGAACG
The DNA here is from genome assembly GCA_012735335.1 of Gammaproteobacteria bacterium. GTDB lineage: Bacteria > Pseudomonadota > Gammaproteobacteria > Pseudomonadales > Pseudomonadaceae > Halopseudomonas. Next base: position 18,619 of record JAAYHO010000216.1, on the reverse strand, counting down.
GTATCCGCCGCACCGGCAGGTATCTGCAGATTCTGGTGGTCATGCACATCTTCAACGTGATCATCAGCTACGGGCTGATCTTCGGCCACTTCGGACTGCCGGAGATGGGTGCCGAGGGTTCCGGGCTGGGGACCACCCTGGCCATGTTCCTTGGCACCCTGCTCTACTTCCTGATCACCTGGCGCAGCGGACGCAAACAGGGTTTCCTGCGCCGCCTGCCGAGCCTGATCGAGCTGCGCTCCATGCTGCGCCTGTCCCTGCCCAACTCGCTGCAACAGCTGTTCTTCGCTACCGGTATCACCATACTGTTCTGGATCATCGGCCAGATAGGCACAGCTGAGCTGGCGGTAGCCCATATCCTGATCAACCTGGCCTTGCTGCTGATCCTGCCCGGCGTGGGACTGGGCATGGCCGCCACCACCCTGGTCAGTCACAGCCTCGGCGAAAAGCAGCCTCAGGAGGCCTACCGCTGGGGCTGGGACGTAGTCAAGGTGGCCGTGCTGCTGCTGTTCGTGCTGGGCCTGCCGTTCTGGCTGATGCCGCAACTGATCCTGCAGATCTTCACCCAGGACCCGGAACTGCTGGCGCTCGGCGAATGGCCGTTGCGCATCACCGGCCTGGGCATGACCCTGGATGCCACCGCGCTGGTGCTGACCCAGGCCCTGCTCGGTGCTGGCGCCAGCCGCACCGTGATGGGCGTGAATCTGGGCAGCCAGTGGCTGCTGTTCCTGCCCTGCGCCTACCTGATAGGTCCGGTTCTTGGCGGCGGGCTACTGGCGGTATGGTTGCTGCAGAGCCTGTACCGCATCATTGCCTCGGGAATCTTTGCCATACTGTGGAAGCGCAGGCACTGGGCGGATATTCACTTCTGAATCGGAAATGAGGCAGCGATGACCGACGACAACAATAACAACGACAGCCAACCAACCTCCCCTCCTTCCCGCTCTGGTCTGCGGTTCAAGGAAATGCTCAGCACCATCCTGTTCGGCGCCCTGGGGGTGCAGAGCAACAAGGCCAGGGAGCGGGACTTCAATCAGGGCAAGCTCAGTCACTTCATCTACTTCGGTCTGGGCTTCATGCTGGTGTTCGTACTGGTGATCATCGGGGTGGTCAAGCTGGTACTGCATTTCGCGGGGCTGTAGAATGTGGAGTCACCGGGGTCAAATTGACGACCCCGGAAGGCAGACAGGTATCACAGCGGAGCGTGGGGGTCAGTGCTGGCTCACCCAGAACACTGCAGTCGCCACGGCAATCAAGATCAGTGCTACGGCGGCAAAGGCATCCAGCCCGCTGTTCGGGTCACCACCAGTATGGACGTCATGTTCCTTCATGGTGTTATTCCTCTTGTTGTTTGAGTGGGAATGACAGCACTGACAGTTAAGACCACTCCAATTCATTGCACAAGTAATGGCGGAAGCCATACGCTTATTCGATATAAGCATATAGATAAACATTCCTTTTAAGCATAAAGGAAACCTGATATCTTCTGCCCGCCTCTGGAACCCAGCCGGGTTGAAACACCGTTAGCCAAGGGCCGATTGCCCACCAACAGGTTGTCAGAATGTATATTTACGACGAGTATGACCAACGTATCGTAGAGGACCGCGCCAGGCAGTTCCGCGATCAGGTACGCCGCTATCTCGCCGGCGAGTTTTCCGAAGCAGAGTTTCTGCCGCTGCGCCTGCAGAACGGCCTCTATGTCCAGCGCTACGCGCCCATGCTGCGTATCGCCGTACCCTATGGCGTGCTCTCCTCCGAGCGCCTGCGCAAGCTGGCCTATATCACCCGCCGGTACGACAAGGGCTATGCACACATCACCACCCGTCAGAATATCCAGCTGAACTGGCCGAACCTGGAAGACGTGCCGGATATCCTGCAGGAGCTGGCCTCGGTACAGATGCACGCCATCCAGACCAGCGGCAACTGTATCCGCAACACCACCACCGACCAGTTCGCTGGTGTTGCTGCCGACGAGATCATCGACCCGCGCCCCTGGTGCGAGATCGTTCGTCAGTGGTCGACCTTCCACCCGGAATTCGCCTTCCTGCCGCGCAAGTTCAAGATCGCCATCAACGGTGCTCTGGAAGATCGCGCAGCCATCGGCGTGCATGACATCGGACTGAACGCGGTACGCAACGAAGCCGGCGAGCTGGGCTTCCAGGTACTGGTTGGCGGTGGCCTGGGTCGTACCCCGATGGTCGGTGCCGAGATCCGCGCCTTCCTGCCCTGGCAACACCTGTTGACCTATCTCGAATCCATCCTGCGTGTATACAACCGCTATGGTCGCCGGGACAACAAGTTCAAGGCGCGGATCAAGATTCTGGTCAAGGCCCTGACCCCGGAAGTGTTCGCCGAGAAGGTCGAAGCCGAATGGGAAAACTTCCGTGACAGCGGCACCACCCTGACCGAAGAAGAGCTGCAACGGGTCAGCAAGTACTTCGTTACTCCCGAGCTGGAAAGCTTTGCCGGTGACGATGTCGGCTATCAGGACAAGCGCGGCAGCGACAAGGGCTTCAACAACTGGGCCAGCCGCAACGTGCACCCGCACCGCGCCCCCGGCTACGCTGCCGTGACCCTGTCGCTCAAGCCCAACGCCGTGGCCCCCGGAGATATCACCGCCGATCAGCTGGAAGCCGCAGCAGAGCTGGCTGACCAGTACAGTCTGGGCGAGATCCGCTCCACCCACTATCAGAACCTGGTGCTGCCCTACGTTCGCCAGCAGGATCTGTATGAGCTGTGGAACAAGGCGCGGGACATGGGCTTTGCTACACCGAATATCGGCCTGCTATCCGACATGATCTGCTGCCCGGGCGGCGACTTCTGCTCGCTGGCCAACGCCAAATCGATTCCGATTGCCGAAGCCATTCAGGCCCAGTTCGATGACCTGGACTACCTGTACGACATCGGTGACATGGAGGTGAATATCTCCGGCTGCATGAATGCCTGCGGCCACCACCATATCGGCCACATCGGTATTCTCGGCGTGGACAAGAAAGGTGAGGAGTTCTATCAGGTCTCCCTGGGTGGTAAATCCGGCCGCGACTCGGCCATCGGCAAGATCCTCGGCCCCTCCTTCGCCGCTGATCAGATGCCCACCGTGGTTCAGAAGCTGATCAATGTCTATCTGGAAAACCGCACCCCGGAAGAGCGCTTCATCGACACCTACGAGCGCATTGGTATGGCCCCGTTCAAGGAGCGTGTGTATGCGGCAGATAATTAAGGACAACCAGGTCGTCCAGGACACATGGGAACTGCTGCCCAAGGACGCCACCCTGGAACAACTGACCAACGCCGGGGACATCATAGTCCCCCTGGCCATGTGGCTGGAGCACAGCCACGCGCTCAAGGCTCGGGACGGCCGTCTGGGCGTATGGCTGGACTCCGATGAGGAGGCGGAAAGCATCGCCGATGACCTGGAGCACTTCGCAGTCATCGCCCTGAACTTCCCGGTATTCAGCGACGGACGCAATTACTCCAACGCCCGCCTGCTGCGCGACCGCTACAAGTATCAAGGCGAACTGCGCTCCATCGGCGATGTACTGCGTGACCAGCTGTTCTTCATGCAGCGCTGCGGCTTCGATGCCTACGCCCTGCGCGAAGACCACGACCCCCATGCGGCACTGGCCAGCCTGAATGACTTCTCCGTAGTCTACCAGGCCTCCACCGACCAGCCGCTGCCGCTGTTCAGACGCCGCTGAGTCAAGAGCAGAAGCCGGACATCAGTCCGGCTTCAGTTTTTATTCCACCCGCCCCCATTCCACCCCACGGCAACAGCCTGTCCTTGCTGATCATGGCCCGGCGCGACGCCAAGGGCTAGAATCGCATACCATCCCTCAGCCTGGACAAACGGACCTATCCACCCATGCAACTTGCCATCGCCGCCCTTATCGCTCTGCTGCCGATCATCAACCCCTTCAGTACTGCCCCCATGTTCCTGGCCATTACCGAGGGGGACACCGAGGCGGAGCGGCAGGAGCAAGCGCGCAAGGCGGTGATCTACATGATCTGCATCCTGGTGGCCTTTCTGGTTGGTGGCACCATGATCATGAAGTTCTTCGGTCTGTCGCTGCCCGGGCTGCGCATCGCGGGCGGAATTCTGGTCGGTGGTGTGGGCATGCGCATGCTCTACCCCAAGGACAACGCCGGTCAGACCCGGGCCGAGCATCTGGAGTCCAGACGCAAGCGGGATGTCTCCTTCACTCCGCTGGCCATGCCCAGTCTCGCCGGCCCCGGGGCCATCTCGGTCACCATAGGCCTGACCTCGCTGGCAAAAAGCTGGCTGGACTTTGTTTCCATCATCATCGGCATCCTACTGGTGGCGGCGCTGGTCTACGCCACCCTGCGGGCGTCCACCAAACTGGTCAAGGTACTGGGCGTCAACGGCCTGCACGCCATGACCAAGATCATGGGCTTTCTGATACTCTGTGTGGGCGTGCAATTCATCGTCAACGGTGTGGTGGAAGTTGCCCAGAGCCCCGAGCTGATAGAAGGCATCATCCGGGCGATAGATACCGCACGGGAGAAACAACTCCAATGAAACATCCTCTCTGCGTACTTACCCTGCTGGCCAGCGTGCTCGCCTCTACCAGCCTCTTCGGCGCAACCATGCGCTGCAATGACAGCATCGTCGCTACCGGCGAGAGTACTCAGGACGTGCTGGATAAATGCGGCGCGCCCTCCTCACAGGCCACGGACAGTCCCCATGTCGACGAAGACGGCTATGTCGTACGCGGCGCCGCCACGGTCGAGCACTGGACATACACCCCGGCTGGCGGCATCACCTATCAGCTGCGCTTTCTTGACGACAGGCTGGTCGAGATCCGCAGCAGACGCAATTAATTCGCCCGGCGCAGGGTAAGGTTGATCCGCTTCTGCGCCTGGTGAAATAGATCCAGGGTATTCACTGCACCTCAACCGAGGTTGACCACCGCGCGGCCGACCATGCCCCCGGCGAGTATGGTATCGATACGCTCGGGCAGCTGTTCCAGGGTAACTTCCTCGGCCAGCTGTTGCAGATCCATCTTCCACTGCAGCGACAGCCGATCCCACATGGAGGCCTTGGCTACCAGCGGCTGCTCTACTGAGTCGACGCCCAGCAGGTTGACGTTACGCAGGATGAAGGGGAACACGCTGGCCTGGAACTGCCCACCGGCAGTCAGACCGCAACAGGCCACACTGGCGTCGTAGCGCAGCGACTTGACCACGTTGAACAGGATATCGCCTCCCACGGTATCCACCGCCCCCTCCCAGCGCTCACCGAGCAGCACCTTGTTGGTACCGGCCTGCAGCTCTTCCCGGGACATTACCTCGCTGGCACCGATACCACGCAGGAAGTCGGCCTGATCCGCCTTGCCGGTCACCGCCACCACCTCATGCCCCAGATGCGCAAGCATGGCCACGGCGATGCTGCCGACACCGCCGGTGGCACCGGTGACCAGTACCGGGCCAGCGCCGCTGCTCAGACCGGCGCGCTCCAGCTTGTCGATACACAGCGCCGCGGTAAGCCCGGCGGTGCCCAGTACCATGCTTTCACGCAGGCTCAGTCCGGCCGGACGCTTGAGCACCCAGGCCGCAGGCACACGGATGTACTGGCCGAAGCCCCCCGCCGTGTCCATGCCCAGATCGTAGCCGGTGACTATCACCTCGTCCCCCGGTGCCAGTTCGGATACCGAGCTGGCCTCGACCACCCCAGCGGCGTCGATACCGGGTGTGTGTGGATAGTTGCGGGTGATGGCCTTGTTGCCGCTGGCGGACATGGCGTCCTTGTAGTTCAGCGATGACCAATGTACGCGGATCAGCACCTCGCCCGCAGGTAGATCATCGATATGTCTGGTCACCACCCGGCGCTGGTACTGCCCCTGCTCTTCGGTAACCAACAATGCCTTGAATTCGGACATGACAGACTCCTGTTAGTATCAATTCCGCTGCCCTCTCGGCGGGCCTTCGCTCCCTGGGGACAGCTCCCACAGACAGCTGTCAAACACAATTATCTGCTACCAGAAACGCTGGTTATGCAGACGCGATACCCAAGTCAGCAACAGCCGATCCAGCGCACCGGAGACGCTGGAACTGAGGCGGTCCTGCAATTTTTTCGGGCGGTGGAACTGCACTTCGAACACATCGGCCTGGCGGATGCGCTGGCTGATGTATTCATCACTGGTCTTCAGCTCATCGGCCAACGCCTTCTCCAGCGCCTCGCTGCCGAACCAGACTTCGCCGGTGGCAACCCGGTCGATATCCAGCACCGGGCGGTAGCGGGTGACAAACTGCTTGAACAGCCGATGGATATTTTCCAGATCTTCCTGAAACTTTTCCCGGCCCTGGTCGGTGTTTTTGCCGAACACCGTCAGGGTACGCTTGTACTCCCCGGCGGTGAGCACTTCGTATTCCACATCGTGCTTCTTCAGTACCTTGTGGAAGTTCGGCAACTGGGCTACCACGCCGATGGAGCCGAGCATGGCAAAGGGCGCGGCCAGCACCCGGTCGGCGATACAGGCCATCATGTAACCACCACTGGCGGCGACTTTGTCCACACACACGGTCAGCGGCACGCCCGCCTCGCGGATGCGGGTCAGTTGCGAGGCAGCCAGGCCATAGGCATGTACCATGCCGCCGCCGCTCTCCAGCTTGATGACGATCTCGTCCCGCGCCGTAGCCAGTTCCAGCACTGCGGTGACCTCGTGGCGCAGGCTTTCCAGCGCGCTGGCCTTGATATCCCCATGGAAATTCAACACGAACACCTTGTCCCGCTCGGCACTGCCCTTGCTGCGCGCCTTGGCCTCCTGCTTGCGGGTCTTGTGCAGCGCCTTGAGGGCTGGCTTGTCCAGCACCGCATGGCCGAGCCTGTCGGTCATGCGTGCCAGCTGGTCATTGAGCCGGGTAACCTGCAACAGACCCTCGGCCTTGCGCTGTCGCCCCTTGAGCGAAGCCACCATGATCAGCACGACAAACAGCGCCACCAGCGCGGTCAGTACCTTGGCGGCGAACAATCCATACTCTGCAAGCCAGTCCACACATGTCTCCCCAATCGATTCGTCTGTTGCCAAGCATACCCCATCATTCCCCTCCTGATGACTACTGCATTCAGGCACATTTCAAACGATCGTATGATTTTTGTTGACAGCATCCCTGAGCCACCCTAACCTCTCACGAGCTGCACCACTCTGCGCTGCAACGCGTACCGTTGCTCCATGAAACATCCGATAAGGAAGAATCCATGACTACTGTTGCTGACATCATCAAAAACATGGAAGGCAAGTTCAACCCGGCCGCCGCCGCTGGCCTGGATCTGGTTTTTCAATTCAACATCGAGGATGATTCCAACTTCTACGCCGCCATCAAGGATGGCACCTGTGCTGTCAGCCAGGGCGAAGCGGACGATCCGAATGTTACCCTGATCATGGACTCCGAAACGCTGAACGGCGTTATCTCCGGCGAGACCGATGGCATGCAGGCCTTCATGGGCGGCAAGCTGCGCGCCGAAGGCGACATGATGCTGGCCCTGAAACTGGGCGAGCTGTTCCCGGTCTGATCCAGGGAACACCAGAAACCGGAGCCCAGGCTCCGGTTTTTTATGCCCGGTCATCTCTGGCAGCCACCTTTCTTATACCCCACCAACACGCTGCCTGATATGCCAGCGTGGCGGTTGGCAGAGGCCGAACGCTGCAGTAGATTGACTGGCTACCCCGCCTCTATCAGACAAGGACAAGAAGATGCAGAAAACCCAACTGTTCGACCTGGACGGAAAAATTGCCCTGGTAACCGGTGCCAGCCGTGGGATCGGCGAGGCCATTGCCCGCCTGCTGGCCCAGCAGGGCGCCCATGTGATCGTCAGCAGCCGCAAGATCGATGACTGCCAGCAGGTGGCCGATTCCATCATTGCCGCCGGTGGCAAGGCCAGCGCCATGGCCTGTCATATCGGTGAGATGGAGCAGATCATTGGCACCGTTGAGGCGATCCGTCAGCAGTTCGGCAAGCTGGATATTCTGGTCAACAACGCCGCCACCAACCCCTACTTCGGCAACGTGCTGGATACGGACCTCGGCGCCTTCCAGAAGACCCTGGACGTGAACATCCGAGGGTATTTCTTCATGTCTGTCGAGGCAGGCAAATTGATGCGCGAGAATGGCGGCGGTGCCATCCTCAACGTGGCCTCGGTCAATGGCCTGGTGCCGGGGCTGATGCAGGGCATCTACTCGATCACCAAGGCCGCGGTGATCAACATGACCAAGGTGTTTGCCAAGGAGTGTGCGCAGTTCGGTATCCGCTGCAACGCCCTGCTGCCGGGCCTGACCGACACCAAGTTTGCCTCGGCACTGGTGAAGAACGACAGCATTCTCAAACCTGCTCTGCAGCGCATCCCCATGGCCCGCCCGGCTGACCCGAGCGAGATGGCCGGTACCGTGCTGTACCTGGTCAGCGATGCCTCCAGTTACACCACCGGCACCGCGATCAATGTGGATGGCGGGATGTTGTCCTGATACAGGCCGCCTATTCGAACCCCTTCATGGCTTCCAGCGCCTGGGGGTTCATGGCTACGGGGGACAGGCCGGTAGCGCCGATTTCCACGGCAAAACGTGCATTGTCGGCAATCGGCATGAAGCGGATGGCGAAGGCATCGGCGTACAGCCAGTTCATGTTCAGCCGGTCCAGCCAGCGCCAGGCGTCCCGCCAGGCTGGTGTGGCGTGCAGCGACTGGGTCAGCGCGGCATTCATTTCCCGCTGCTGCTCCAGGCTCAGGTAACGTCCGCTCAGACCATTGAGCCGATAACCATCCTCCAGCCCCAGCATGTGTGGCAGCCCACGCCAGCGCAGCACCTGCACGTCCATCTCCCACAGATGCCCCTGAACCGGCAACACCTGCAGTGCCCCGGCAGACTCCACCCGCACGTCGTAGCGCTGGGTACCGGTCTGGCGGAACTCCAGGGTGGCAATACGTGAGCCGTCGCTGATCGGGCGGAACTGTGCGAGCTCCCAAGCCAGCACGGCAATCACCGCACAGAGTCCCAGCAGGACCAGCAGTGCGCAGCCCTTGAGCCAACCGAACAGCCATTCCAGCCGCCAGCCGAAACGCCCGGTCAGATACAGCAACAGCAGCGCGATGCATCCGACCAGCACCGCCAGACCCATGTATTGCATGCCTACTCTCCTTGTCAGCCTCAGGCCGGAACAGGGGGCTCCGGCTGGTTGGCCAGCCTGGCCAGATAACAATCGATCAGCCAACGGGAAATGGTGCCCTGTGGAGGGATGGAAGGCAGCTGGCTGACATGCCACCAATGCGCCTCTTCGATCTCCCCGGGCTGGGGGACTATCTCGCCGCTGACATATTCGGCATGGAAGCCCAGCATCAGCGAGTTGGGAAAGGGCCAGTTCTGGCTGCCGAGATATTCGAGGTTATCCACCTCAACGTTAACCTCTTCCATCACTTCCCGGCGCAGGGCTTCCTCGGCGGACTCCCCCGGCTCGATGAAGCCGGCCAGGGTGCTGAAGAAGCCGGAGCGGAAGTTGCTGGAGCGGGCCAGCAACACTTCTTCACCACGGGTCACCAGCACGATCACGCAGGGTGCCAGCTTGGGATACTGACGGTTGCCGCAGGCATGACACTCCATGGCCCGCTCATCGGCGCGGATGCTCGTCGGCTCACCACAACGGCCGCAGAAGCGGTGAGTCTCGTACCAGATGTCCAGTTGCTGAGCCACGCCCAGCAGGCGGAAGGTGGAATCATCGACATTGCCCATCAGCCCACGCAGGCCGTGCCAGGACAGACCCGGCAGGTCGATCTGCTCCTTGACCCGCACCAGCTGACAGGGCTGATCATCGATCAGTCCCAGGGTCATCTGGTATTCGGCATCGCCCAGATAACGGGCCATGTCCGGGTCATGCAGCAGGTTACCCTGGTACATGGCAAAGGACTGTTCATGGCGGATCAATACCCAGCCACCCGATGCGCTCTCGGCAGAAATGGAGGTCACGAATCGGGTGAACTTGTGCATGAACTCAGGAACCTACCTTGTAACCGAGCTCGGCCAGACTGTCTTCGGCCAGAGCCAGCACATCGCCCTTGTTGACCGAGGAGCGCTCAGCCGACTCCAGGTAGAACTCGATACTGGTGAGTGCGTCCGCCAGTACCTCCAGTTGCGATTCCACCGGTGCCTTCTGGCGCTCAAGCATGGTCTCGCGGATGAAGCGGGTAGCCGTGCGGATGATTTCCGCAGCCCGGGTCATGCCCAGGAAGATCAGGCCGCCGCGCACGGTTTCCAGGGTATCCGGCACGTTCATCAGGTGCATGCGGTCATGATCCGATTCGACATAGGCGGTCATTGCACGGCGCGCCAGCGCCAGTCCGGCCTGGGATTCCTCGACCAGCACGATGTGCGCTTCCTTGAGCTCGACCGGGGTATGCTGCTGATCCGCTTCCAGGGTGCTGAGGGTTTCACCGTCGCTTTCCATGCGGGTAACCAGCAGCTCGGCGTGCAGCACCGCATCGGCGATATGCTCCAGAACCTGATTGTCCCCCGGCTGCCAGCTACCCAGTTGTTCCGCAGCCTGACGAATCCGCTCGGAAATACCCGGCATATCCAGCACGCTCAGGGTTTTCCACAGGCGCTGCAGGGAGGCATCGAGGCTCTCCAGCGACTGATCGGTATCACCGGCGTTACGCGCCAGCAGGTCAAGCATGTCCTTGGTTGCGGTAATCTCTTCCTGCAGCGCTTCGGCAACCGAGCGCATGACATCCGTACCCGGGCCGCGCAGGCTGGTAAAGGCCTGCTGCAGGCTGGCTTCGGTATAGCCGGGGTCAGGCAGGTTGACCGCCCGGCGCACTTCATCACACAGCACGCTGCCATCATCCGCCAGGGCTACCAGGTACAGCAGCTCGACACGCAGGGCAGCGGTGGCATCGGTTTCCGCCTGCCCGCTGACCAGTCGCTTGATCTCCCGATCCAGCCGCGAGTACAAACGCTTGCGCTCATTGGTCACCTCCAGCGGAGTGACCTCCAGCGCTTCCAGTGAAGCCGAGGCGATCCAGCACAGGGTGGCAATGCGGTCTTCCAGACGGGTTTCCCAGCGCTGCAGGGCTCTTTTCATCAGCCCGATACCCGCCGCCTGCCCCGGCTCACGGATCATGTCCAGCAAGCCGAGCTGGAACATCTGCCGCAGGCGGGCAAAGGTTCTCGGCGCCAGCGGCTCACGGGCACCATTACGCAATGCGGCGGGTACGCGCTGGGGATCCAGGGAGTAGAAATGACTTTCCGGCAGGGGTTTGGCGCCCGCACGGTGGGAGCGCAGTTCGTTGATGACCGGCAACAGCAATTCCGGACGTTCACTGCCCTGCTGGCGGCAGAAGTGCAGATAACGCTGCAGCAGGAACAGGCTGTTACACAAGGTCGAGAGGGGCGCATTGAGCCCCTCCCCTTCGTGCACCGGAATGTCGGTTGCCAGCGCGATCATCTCTTCGAGCAGCAACGCTGCACCGCTCAGTTCAATCAGATTCAGGGTGCCGCGCAACTGTTGCAGGCCCTCGATGGCCTGTTGCAGCAGATTGCCGCTGTGGCGCTCTTCGAGGAACTGCTGCAGCAGATCCTCGACTTCGCCGACGCTGACAAAGAGTTCGTCCCTGACAAGATCAAGTGATGTAGCACCCGTTAACATCGCTTCAGTCTCCTTCGTCCCTGCAATCAGATTGCCACGCTCAGTCGGCGAACTCGGCTGGTCTTTTGCTCATGTGTGCAGCAACGGCCAGTTTGAGATCTTCCGACTGCAGCATGGCTGCATTCCAGGTGGCTATGTAGTTCAGTCCATCCGCCACGCTGTGATCTCGGCTGTAGCGAATCATTTCCTTGGTGCCGCGAATGGCCAGAGGTGACTTTGCAGCAATCTGCCCGGCAATGTCCATTACTCCTTGCAGCAGCGCGGCATGATCGGCATACACCTGATTGACCAGTCCGATACGTGCGGCCTCGTCACCATAAACCGGGCGACCGGTATAGGCCAGTTCACGCATGATGCCATCGCCGATAAGACGCGGCAATCGCTGCAGGGTACCGACATCCGCGGCCATTCCCATGTCGATTTCCTTGATGGAAAAATGTGCGTCTGTCGTAGCATAGCGCATGTCGCAGGCGGAGATCAGGTCAATCGCCCCGCCGATGCAATAACCATGAATGGCAGCGATTACCGGTTTGCGACACTCATCAATGGCATTGAAGGCAGCCTGCAGCTGAAGAATGTTGCGCCGGATGCGCTCGGCATTGCGGCCGATATCCTTGACCATGCTACCGGCGGCCTGGGCCAGCATCTTCAGGTCAATCCCTGCGGAGAAGTTGTTACCGGCCCCGGAGATGACCGCCACGCGGACACTGTCGGTCTGATCAACCCAGTCGAACACCTCGACCATCTCGGTCCAGAACGCCTCATCCATGGCATTGGCCTTGGACGGACGATTGATCAGCACATGGGCGATGGCTCCCTGCTGCTCCACCTTCAGTGATTGGTACTCATGCATGCGTAACAACTCCATGACAAACTGCGTTGTGGTCAAGCCAGGCACTATATCAAGCCAGCCCATTCAGGGCATACATCTGCTGCTATCGACGCGTCATATCTGTGGCGAAGGCCGCAGTTTCACGCCTCGATCGACTCCTGTTGCGCCCACAGGGCAAAACCGGCGGCTTTTTCGATGGCGGCCAGGCGCTCATTATGTGCCGCCAACTCTTCAGCGCTGGCGGTCAGCACCGGCAGCGCCGGGCGGTTCGGATCCAGCCGCCGGATGGCACCCAGCTGTTCGCTGACCGTATCACCACCGCCCTGCCCGGAAAGCATGAGCGCGGTCTGACCGCCGGTCATGATCAGGTACAGGTCGGCCAGAATCTCCGCGTCCAGCAGCGCGCCGTGCAGATCGCGCTGGGAGTTGTCTACCCCGTAGCGTTTGCACAGCGCATCCAGGCTGTTGCGCTGACCGGGGTGACGGCCGCGGGCCAGGGCCAGGGTATCCAGCACCGTGCAGTGGTCGGCTACGCAACCGTGGCGGCCCAGACGTTGCAGCTCGGCATCGATGAAGCCGACGTCAAAGGGCGCGTTATGGATGACCAGTTGCGCCCCGGCGACGAACTGCATGAAGTCGTCCGCCACCTCGGCGAACAGCGGTTTGTCGGCGAGGAATTCATCGGAAATGCCGTGAACCTGGAAGGCCCCTTCCTCTACCTCCCGCTGGGGATTGATATAGACGTGAAAGTGTCGCCCGGTCAGGCGCCGGTCCAGCACTTCGACACAACCGATCTCTATGATGCGATGCCCTTCACGCACCTCGATACCCGTGGTTTCGGTATCCAGCACCACTTCACGCATTCAGTGCCCTCCCCTTGTTCATCACCAACTCCACCCCGCGGTTGGCCAACTCATCAGCCAGCTCGTTCTCCGGATGACCGCTGTGGCCCTTTACCCAGCGCCATTCAACATGGTGCTGGCTGACCAGTTCGTCCAGCGCGCGCCACAGGTCGGCGTTCTTGACCGGTTGACGACTGGCGGTCTTCCAGTCGCGCTTTTTCCAGTTGGGCAGCCATTCGCGGATGCCCTTCATCACGTACTGCGAGTCTGTGGTCAGCAGCACCCGGGCCGGAGCCTTCTTCAAGGCCTGCAGCCCCTGGATCGCCGCCATCAGTTCCATACGGTTATTGGTGGTCTGCGGTTCACCGCCGAACAGGGTCTTCTGATGCTCGCCCAGACGCAACAATACGCCCCAGCCGCCCGGGCCGGGATTGCCCTTGCAGGCACCGTCGGTAAATATCTCGATCACATGATTCATGGTTCATCCCGTTTATGCGCCCGCCGATTACCTGCTACCAACGACGGAACTCCCAATGCGGGGAAGGCCATGCCTCGCTGACGGCGCGGTATGGCGCCCAACGCCTGACGGCGGGCGCGCAGAAAGTAGAAGCCGCCGCCGGGTAGCTGGTGCCGCTCGCCCCAGCTATCGAAGAACCGACAGCGCTGCAGCCAGACGGCTGATTCAAGCGGCGGACGATAACACCCATCGACTCTTTTCTCCACCGCAAAACCGAGCAGTTCCAGCCAGTCGGTGAGCCTGGCCGGACTGATGAATCCAGCCTCGCTGAACCAGTCGCGACAGACGAAGTGGTTGATACCCCAGCAGCTCCAGGGGTTGAAACCGAAGATCAGCAGATGACCACCGGCACGTACTGCCTGGCTGGCTTCACGCAGCAGACTGCGCGGGGAAAGACAGAAGTCCAGACCATGGTGCAGCAGCACCACATCCAGCGAATGGGGGGCAAAGGGCCAACTGGTTTCATCCACCGGCAGCCCGCCCTGTCCGGCCTGCGGTTCCAGCCGCCAGTGGTTGCGCAGTACCGAACGCTGCTGATCCAGCAACTCGGGCAGCAATCCGTATTGCACCAGATGCTGGCCGAAGCAGCTCTCCAGTTGCTGCTGCAGGATGGTGCGCTGGCTTTCCAGCAGCATCTGCCCGGAGGGGCTGTGTAACCACTGGCGGGCAACGCACAGCAGCTTGAGCAGGTCCTCGTGACTGATGGAGCGGGACAGTTCGGGAATCTCCATGGAGCCTCCAGGTTGGCCAGTTCACGCCAACCTCTTATAAGATAGCTTGAACATCAATGCCAGGAAGTCAGATTGCCATGCCCACTTTCATCGCGCTGCGCGCTTTTCAGGACAATTACATCTGGCTGCTGTTGGATGAGACCAACCTGCAGGTGGCCGCCGTCGATCCCGGCGATGCCAAGCCGGTCATCACCTGGCTGAGTCGTCATCCAGAATACCAGCTCAACACCATTCTGCTCACCCACCATCACCGTGACCATACCGGCGGCGTCCTCACACTCAAGGCGGCCACCGGCTGCAAGGTATGGGGGCCGGACAACAGCGCCATCCAGGGTATCGATCGCCCCTTGCTGGACGGCTATCAACTGCACCTGGGTGGTCAGCAGCTGGAAGTGCTGGCGGTACCCGGTCACACCCTGGATCATATCGCCTACTTCTGCAATCACCCAACCGAGCCCTGGCTGCTCAGTGGCGACACCCTGTTTGCCGGTGGCTGCGGTCGGCTGTTCGAGGGCAGCGCAGAACAGATGCATGCCTCATTGCAGCGCCTGGCCCAACTGCCGGACGACACCAGCATCTATTGCACCCACGAATACACTCTGGCCAACCTGCGTTTTGCCCAGGCCGTGGAGCCGGACAATGCGGATATCCGCGTGCGCCTGGAGGTAGTGGAGGATCTGCGCAGCGGTGGCCAGATCACCCTGCCGACCACCCTGGCCCTGGAAAAGCGCACCAACCCCTTCCTGCGCTGCGAGCATCCGGCGGTGGTTGCCGCCGCCAGCCAGCAGGCAGGAGCTCCGGTTACACCCGGTGCCGAGACATTTCAGGTCATTCGCGGCTGGAAAGACACATTCTGACATAGTAGGATCAGACAGCCAGACCCGCAGCCTGCAAGGCTGTCAGCGCAGGGGCGTGCCGGTGCGACAGCATACCTCGGCAGGTCTGGTTGACCCTGGGGAAGTGACTCCCTAGAATCGGGCAAATTTTACTGGATGGCCCCATGACTGTTATGCCTCACCTCGTCAGAAATGGACTCCTGGTGCTGTGGCTGGTAATTCTGGCTGGATGCCAGACCACCGCCAACCACGCTGATCGCGCCTCCTCTCACCGCATCGAAACCACCCCCAAAAGCGCCACCGCACAACACCGCGCCAACCGGACCGTGCAATGGCGCTCGCCGCTGAAACAGGATGAGCCGCATACGCTGTGGACCCGTATCCGCAGCGGCTTCCTGCTTGAGCCGACGCTGCAGGACAGCCCGCGCGTTGACCAGCAGCGCCTGCACTATGCCTCCCAGCCACGCTATTTCGAGATCACCTCCGAGCGGGCCCAGCGTTATCTGCATTATGTGGTCGAGGAGCTGGACAAGCGCGACATGCCTCTGGAACTGGCGCTGCTGCCCTTTGTCGAAAGCGGCTACAACCCCTTGGTCTACTCCCGCTCACAGGCCGCCGGCATCTGGCAATTCATCCCCTCCACCGGCCGGGTGTTTTCCCTGCGTCAGGATGATCTGTATGACGGCCGCCGGGACATCACCGCCTCCACCAGCGCCGCCCTGGATTACCTGAGCAAGCTCAGCGACATGTTCGATGGCGACTGGCTGCTCGCGGTCGCCGCCTATAACTGTGGCGAGGGCTGTGTCGGTCGCGCGGTCAAGCGCAATCAGCAGTTGGGCCTGCCCGCCGATTACTGGAACCTGCAGCTGCCTGGCGAGACCATGAACTACGTACCCCGCCTGCTGGCACTGGCGCAGATTGTCAGCACGCCCGAACAGTACGGCATGGCCCTGCCGGAACTGCATGATCAGCCCTATTTTGCCCAGATCACCATCAAGCGACCGCTGGATCTGCTCAAGGCCGCAGAGCTGGCCGGCACCACCGCCGATGAAATGCGCTACCTGAACCCGGCGTTCAAGCACCGGGTAGCCACCCCCAGTGAACCCTATCAGCTGCTGATACCGGTCGAGCAGGCCGAGCAGTTCAGTGCCGCCCTGGCCAGACTGCCGGACAATGAGCGGGTGCCCTTTGCCCATTACACCGTGCGGCGCGGCGATAACCTGTCGCAGATCGCCCGGCAGCACAACTCCAGTGTCGCGGCCCTGCGCCAGGCCAACAACCTGAACGGCAATCTGATCAACGTCGGGCAGAAACTGATAGTCCCCCAGGCGGGCGGCACACTGCTGGCTGACAGCCAGAGTGCAACCCGGCAGCGTACCTATACAGTGCAGTCCGGTGACTCGCTGTACAGCATTGCCCGGCGCTTCAATGTGCAGGTCAGACAGCTGAAGGCCTGGAACGGTGTGGACACCCTGCTCCAGCCGGGTCAGCAACTGACCCTGCAGACACCCTGAACTGTCGACGCGGGCGCACGGGGCCAGCTACTGGCACACCGCCCGCTTTCGCTTGTCAGCGCACAATGGTAGCGTACAGGCACCCCATGCTTATACGACACTCCATGACCGCACCGCTGCACCTGCTGATCCTGTTGCTGATGCTGACGCTCTCCACCAGCACGAGCGCCGCCATCTATCACCAGCACGGCTACTCGGTGTTCGGTCAGCCGAAATACCCGAAGGACTTCCAGCACCTGGACTATGTGCGCCCCGATGCGCCCAAGGGCGGCACCCTGCGCATCATGGGCAGCGGCACCTTCGATACGCTCAACCCCTACACCCTCAAGGGCAGCAGCCCGATCATCACCGGCAACTTCTATCAGTACGGCATCAACGAGCTGAACGAGCCGCTGATGGTCGGCAGCGGGGTTTATGATCCCTCCGGGGACGAACCCTATTCGGCCTATGGACTGATAGCCGAAAGCCTGGAATTTTCCGATGACCGCAGCTGGGTGGTGTTCAACCTGCGCCCGGAGGCCCGCTTCCACGACGGGCGGGCCATCACCGCCCACGACGTGGCCTTCAGCTTCCGCCTGCTCAGCGAACAGGGCCACCCCAACTACCGGGCCATGCTGCAGGAGGTGGCGCGCTACGATCTGCTCGGCACCCACCGCATCCGCTTCATCTTCAAGACCGCTGACAATCCGCTGCTGATCCTGCGCCTGGGCGAGCTGCCGGTGCTGCCGGAGCACTACTGGCGCGAGCGCGATTTTGCTGACACCACCTTCGAGCCCGCGCTGAACAGCGGCCCCTACCGCATCACCCAGGTATCACCAGGACGGCGGCTGGTATTCGAGCGGGTCAAGGATTACTGGGGTCGGGACCTGCCGATCAACCGCGGCAAGTACAACTTCGACCGCATGGAAGTGGAGTTCTACCGGGACAACAACGTCGCCTTCGAAGCGTTCAAGGCCGGGGAATTCGATATCTACCTGGACCACAAGGCCAGCAACTGGGCCAATGCCTATGACTTCCCGGCGGTGCACTCGGGGGCGGTACTCAAGCGCGCCATCGAGCACCAGATTCCCTCATCCACCCAGGGGCTGTTCTTCAATACCCGCCGCAGCCCCTTCGATGATCGCCGGGTACGCGAAGCGCTGGGCATGCTGTTCGACTTCGAATGGTCGAACCGGGTGCTGTTCTACGACGCCTACCAGCGCTCGCTCAGCTACTTCCCCAACAGCCCGTTCAGCGCCACCGGTCTGCCCGCCGGACAGGAGTTCCTCTACCTGGAGCCATTCCGCGAGCAGTTGCCGCCGGAGCTGTTCCTGCAGCCCTTCAGCCTGCCGACCACCGATGGCCGTGGTATCCCCCGGGAAACCCTGCGCCGTGCGGTAGCTCTGTTCAATCAGGCGGGCTGGACGCTGAACAACGGACGTCTGCAGAACAGCCAGGGCCGCCCACTGATTTTCGAGGTATTGCTGGTCAACCCGAGCCTGGAGCGCATCCTGCTGCCATGGCGTACCAATCTGGCCCGACTGGGCATCGACCTGCGCATCCGCACCGTGGATCGCGCCCAGTACAAAGCCCGGCTGGATCAGTTCGATTACGACATGATCCTCACCACCCTGCCGCAGACCCTGTCCCCCGGCTCGGAGCAGCATATCTACTTCCACTCATCCCAGCGGGACGTCAAGGGCAGCCGCAACTATGCGG
>JAAYHO010000215.1 GCA_012735335.1 Gammaproteobacteria bacterium | reverse complement strand
TTGTCCGGCGCCCGCCACAGGCGCACATTGTTGATCTCCGCTGCCTGCACCAGGCCGCAGAGCAGCATGCTGAGCGCAACCAGTAACGCAGCGGCATACTTCATCATTGTTCTGATCGTCGTCACGGCGTTGTGCCTCTTGTGCTGTGCAGCCATTGGCTCGCCGCCAGGCCGCGCTCCCCATGCCCGTCAATCTGCAGCGTCCGGCCCTCGCCGTCAACCCGGATACGGATGCTCAGGTCCGGCTCCGGCAGTACCCCGGCGCCTTTATCCGGCCATTCTACAAGACACAGACTGGTGCCGGAAAAGTAGTCACGAATGCCGAGAAACTCCAGCTCCTCGGGGTCGGCCAGCCGGTACAGGTCGAAATGGTAGATCGACCCCACATCCAGATCATAGGGTTCGACCAGGGTGAAGGTGGGACTCTTTACCGCCCCTTCATGCCCGGCAGCGCGGATCAAACCACGACTGAGGGTGGTCTTGCCCGCGCCCAGATCACCGCTGAGCCAGATACTGCCTCGCCAGTCGAGCGCGCGGCCGATATCCGCCCCCAGACGCTCCATGGCTTGGTCACCTTGTACATGCACTTCCAGGGTCATCGACTATCCCGCAGGTTCAGGTAATAACGTATATGTTCTATCAGATCCCCGGCCAGCAGGCCCAGCTGACCGTTCTGTCCGCTGGCCCGATCACCGGCCAGCGCATGCAGCAATACTCCGTAACGGGCGGCCTGTCCGACCTCCAGCCGCTGGGCCAGCAACGCACCTATCAGACCGGACAGCACATCGCCCATGCCCGCCGTGGCCATGCCCGGGTTGCCGTACTGACACAACCCCGGCAAGCGCCCGGGCTCGGCATCCGCCACCAGCGAGCCCACCCCCTTGAGGACAACCGCACAGCCGAAGCGTTCCACCAGTTGCTCCAGCGCGGCCAGCCGATCCGCCTGCACCTCGGCGGTACTGCAGCCCAGCAGTCGCGCTGCCTCGGCCGGGTGGGGAGTAAGCACACTGCGCCGGTCCAGCGTCTGCGGCCGGGCAGCCAGCAGGTTCAATGCATCGGCATCCAGAATCTGCGGAAGCTCCCGCTGCAGCGCCTGATCGAGCATCTGCATGGCCCAGTCATCGCGTCCCAACCCCGGCCCTATCACCAGCGCCGTGACCTGATCCAACAATGCTGCCAATTGTGCAGCATCCGCTACCGCATGCGCCATCACTTCCGGGCAGCGGGCCAGCAGCGGCGCCACATGTTCCGGGCGGGTGGCCACGCTGACCTTGCCTGCGCCACAGCGCAATGCGGTTTCCGCCGCCAGCACAATGGCTCCACCCATGCCCTGGTTGCCGCCGATCAGCAGCAGATGACCAAACATACCCTTGTGCGCGGCCTTTGGGCGCGCTGGCAACAGGCTTTTACAATCTTCCAGCTCCAGCCGCTGCATCAGCGGGGGCAACGGCGGCCCAGCCAGCTCGGCCAGCGGCGCAAAACACAGCTCGCCGACCTGATCAGGGCCGGCAGCGGTAAACAGCCCCGGCTTGAGGGCAATGAAGGTCACGGTCAGATCCGCGCGTACGGCACTGCCCAGTACCGCCCCGGTATCAGCCTGCAACCCACTGGGCAGATCCACCGCCAGCACCGGCAGGTCGCTGGCATTGATCGCGGCTATGGCCCCGGCAAAGGGCTCGCGCACCTCGCCACGCAGCCCGGTACCAAGCAGCGCATCCAGTAACACGCCATCCGGCGGCAACTGCTCCGGCCAGCCGTGGACATCCACCCCGCCCTGCACTGCCAGTTGCCAGGCACTGGCGGCATCGCCTTGCAGCTGCTGAGGTGCGGTCACCGCCAGTACCCGGGCCTGCCAGCCCGCACGCCGGGCCAGCAGCGCCACCAGGTAGCCGTCCCCGGCATTGTTGCCACTGCCGCACAGCACGGTCAGGCGGTTGGCATCCGGCCAGCGGCGGCGCAGCTCCCGCCACAACGCGGCGGCTGCACGCTGCATCAATTCCAGCCCCGACGTACCGGCGGCAATGATCTGTGCATCCAGTTGTCGGGTGGCGGCAGCACTGTATAAATGCAGAGGCAGTTCAGGACGCATGGGCATGTCAATCCATCGGGGGTCTGGCACAATTATACGCTCAGCCATGCAGGTACCCCAGTCCATGTCCGCAGCCGCCCCCGATTACCCTGCCCTTGCCGAGCGTATCCGGCAGATCGCCACCGAGCTGGGCTTTCAGCAGGTCGGCATCAGCGCGGCGGATATCGGCACCCACGAGCAACATCTGCAGCAATGGCTGGAGGCGGGCTACCACGGGGAAATGGAATGGATGGCCAGCCATGGCAGCAAGCGTACCCGTCCAGCGGAACTGGTACCGGGCACCCAGCGGGTGATTTCGGTACGCATGGATTACCTGCCGATGGACACCCGTATGGCCAAACGTCTGGCCGACCGCAACGCCGCGTATATCTCCCGCTACGCCCTGGGCCGGGACTACCACAAGCTGATCCGCCGCCGCCTGCAGCAACTGGCCGAGCAGGTGCAGGCGCTGATCGGCCCCTTCGGCTTCCGCGCCTTCGTCGACAGCGCCCCGGTCATGGAGCGGGCCCTGGCCAGCAGCGCCGGGCTCGGCTGGATCGGCAAGAACAGCATGCTGATCAACCCCCGGGCCGGCAGCTTCTTCTTTCTCGGCGAGCTGTATACCGACCTGCCCCTGCCGGTCGATGAACCCTTCACCCAGCATCACTGCGGCAGTTGCAGTGCCTGCCTGAGCCGCTGCCCGACCGACGCCTTTGTCGGCGAGCATGTGCTGGACGCCCGGCGCTGCATTTCCTATCTGACCATCGAACTCAAGGGTCCGATTCCCGAGGAACTGCGCTCGCCCATGGGCAACCGGGTATTCGGCTGCGACGACTGCCAGTTGATCTGCCCCTGGAACAAGTTTGCCAAGCCCACCGCAGAGCACGACTTCAGCCCCCGGCATCAACTGGATCAGGCCGACCTGATCACCCTGTTCCGCTGGGAAGAGGATGAGTTTCTGAAGAACACCGAAGGCTCACCCCTGCGCCGCATCGGCCACGAACGCTGGCTGCGCAACCTGGCCGTGGGCCTGGGCAACGCACACACCAGCATCCCGGTGATCGAAGCCCTGCGCAGCCGCCTCACCCACCCATCAGAGCTGGTGCGCGAGCATGTGCGCTGGGCGCTGGCACAACATGGATCCATCCCATAAGCCCCGTCATTGCGAGGAGCGCAGCGACGCGGCAATCCATTGACGCGGAGTAGCCGGCAAAGGGGCATGGTCAGAACCTGATGAAATGCTCCCGATAATGCTGCAACTCGGCAATCGAATCACGAATATCATCCATCGCCAGATGACTGCTCTCCTTGGTGAAACCATCGCGCACCGCCGGGGCCCAGCGCGCCGCCAGCTCCTTGAGAGTCGACACATCCAGATTGCGGTAATGGAAGAACTGCTCCAGATTCGGCATGCCCCGGTACAGGAAACGCCGATCCTGACAGATGCTGTTGCCACACATCGGCGAACGGCCCGCCGGTACCCACTTGCAGACGAACTCCAGAGTCATCTGCTCCGCTTCCTGCACGCTGACCACACTGTCCTTGACCCGCTGCACCAGCCCTGACTGGTTGTGCTGCCGGGTATTCCACTCATCCATGCCATCGAGCAGGGCATCGGGCTGTTTGACCGCGATGGCCGGGCCTTCAGCCAGCACATTGAGCTGGGAGTCGGTGATGATGGTGGCGATCTCGATGATCACATCCTTGTCCGGATCCAGCCCGGTCATTTCCAGGTCGATCCAGATGAGATTGTCAGGGTGTTTCATGTCAGCTCCAGGGCAGGATGAAAGGGTTAACGCCCATCAGTATACGCTGCCCGTGCTACACTGCGGCGGATTCTCCCAAGGCATGACCATGGCCAAGCGAAACCTTACCCGGCGTCAGAACTGGCGCATTCAGAAAATTCAGGAAGAACGCAGCGCCCGCGCCGATCGGCGTGCCGACCGCGCCGAAGAAAGCCTGCTGGGCGGCGAACTGGGCAGCGAACAGCAGGGCCTGGTGATTGCCCACTTCGGTGTGCAGATAGATGTGGAAGTGCAGGACGGCCCCGAGCGCGGCCAGATCCGCCGTTGCCACCGCCGTGCCAACCTGCCTGCGCTGGTGACCGGTGACCGGGTGGTCTGGCGTGCGGACAACCAGCAGAGCGGTGTGATCGTCGCCCTGCAACCCCGCCGCACCGAACTCTACCGCCCCGACCACCGCGGCCAGCTCAAGCCGGTAGCGGCCAACGTCGACCGTCTGGTCATCGTCTTCGCCCCCCTGCCCCAGCCCCACCGCAACCTGATCGACCGCTACCTGGTAGCCGCCGAACAGGCCCAGCTGGAACCGCTGCTGGTGCTGAACAAGGCTGACCTGCTGGCCCAGCCGGAACATGCGGATATCCGCAGCTGGCTGGATGACTATGCCCGGCTCGGCTACCGCACCCTGTGCCTGTCCGCCGACTCCGGCGACGGACTGGACAAGCTGCGGGAAGAACTGCGCGGGCATGTGAACGTGTTCGTCGGCCAGTCCGGGGTCGGCAAGTCATCGCTGATCAACGCCCTGCTGCCCGATGCAGACCTGCGGGTCGGCGCCCTGTCGGAAATGACCGGCAAGGGCACCCACACCACCACCACCGCCCGGCTGTTCCATTCCCCGATGGCGGCGACCTGATCGACTCCCCCGGCATCCGCGAATTCGGCCTGACCCACATCAGCCACGACGACCTGCTGGAAGGCTTCATCGAATTCCGCCCGTTCCTCGGCCACTGCCGCTTCCGCGATTGCCAGCACCTGCACGAACCCGACTGCGCCCTGCTCGACGCAGTCGACCGGGGCGACATCTCCGCCGGACGCATGGACAGCTACCGGCACATCCTCGCCAGCCTGGAGGACGACTGAGCCACGGGTTGGCGAGCACCTGCTCGCCGACAAGCTCCACGGTGTTAAATCGGGTCAACAGGGATGGGTAAGTCTCAGACCGGCACCGGCAGCCTCAGAAAAGCCACCACCGCCATCCAGGTCAGCGCGAACAGCGGAATATTGGACAGAACAAACATCACGAAGCGCAGTTCGATGCGGTTACCCAGCACCTGAACCAGGCTGTGCAACACGCGCAGGATGAAATAGGCCCAGGCCAGATACAGCGCAGCCGGGGACTGCACCCCGAGCAGCACCAGCGACAGCGTGATTGCGTAGAAGAGCGTCGGCTGCTCCAGCAGGTGGTTGTAGTTATCCGCCTTCCAGCGTACCTGCGGCGGCAACAACGCCATCTGCTCGCCCCGTGCTGCTGCCGGATCAGGTTTGATCCGTGCGGCGCGCATGGCAGGCAAACGCGTCGCATACATCCATACCCACATCACCAGCGTCCAGGCCACCAGCGCGATGACCGGGCCAAGCAACTGCACTGATACCATCATCGGAAACTCCTTGTTGTTATTAGGCTCTGTAAAAAGTGTCTGCGCATCGGTGAAACTACGTCATTGCGAGCCCGAAGGGCGCGGCAATCCAGCGGGTACTGGAAACTCCGAGGCCCATGGATTGCCGCGTCGCTGCGCTCCTCGCAATGACGGTAGAGGAGCAACAGCCTTGCTCCACAACGTACCCCGTCATTGCGAGCGAAGCGTGGCAATCCAGCGGGTGCCGGAAACGCCGAGGCCCATGGATTGCCGCGTCGCTGCGCTCCTCGCAATGACGGTAGAGGAGCAACAGCCTTGCTCCACAACGTACCCCGTCATTGCGAGCGAAGCGTGG
>JAAYHO010000214.1 GCA_012735335.1 Gammaproteobacteria bacterium | reverse complement strand
GGCACAGGCTGATCGACTCGACGCCACCGGCAACGATGGCCGGGATCTTCTCGCTCACCACGCGCTGGGCGGCGATGGCGATGGACTGCAGACCGGAGCTGCAGAAACGGTTCAGCGACATGCCGGCGGTGGTGACCGGCAGGCCGCCACGAATGGCCGCCAGACGGGCCATGTTCTTGCCCTGTGCGCCTTCATGGAAGGTCGCCCCGAGGATCACGTCCTCCACCAGCGCAGGGTCGATACCAGCGCGCTTGACCGCTTGCTCGATGACGAAACCGGCCATGTCCACACTGTGGGTGTCGTTCAGTGCACCGCGGTAGGATTTGCCCAGGCCGGTACGGGCCGTGGATACGATTACTGCATCAGTCATGGTTCAGCTCCTGTTTTTCAAGCCTGGCGCCCGGGGGCGCCATCAATGAGTGGATGGCAGATCAGCCAGCCTGTTCCTGTTGAGCGCCCCAGGCGGCCAGGGTATCCCGTGCCTCCCGATAGGGCTTGATACCCAGCCACAGCAACACTACTGCACCGACAGTAATGATGCTGGCAACCCAGAAGATCGAATAGCGGATAGCCATGTCGTCCTGGAATACATAGTCGGTGACCAGCGCCACGGCGGTCGGGCCGATACCCAGACCGATCAGGGTGATGACGAACAGGTAGATCGCCGAGGCCTGACCACGCATGGAGTTGGGCATGACTTCCTGAATCGCCGCCGGGGCAACACCGAAGGGCATGGCCACGGTAAATACATTGAAGAACATGACAATCCACAGCAGGGTCATGTTGTCGATCAGGTAGACCACGTTGCACAGCAGGGTCAGGATAGCTGCCAGCAGGCCCACACGCATATTGGAATCCTTGTAGCCCTTGCGCGACAGATAGTCGGACAGGCGGCCACCGAACACGATACCCAGCGAACCGGCAACCATCACCAGACTGCCGTAATAGATGCCCACCTCACCGGCGGTCAGACCGTGGTTGCGGATGAAGAAGGTCGGAATCCACGCCGAGGCGCCATAGGAGGCAAAGGACAGGCAGGCAAAGCCGAAGTTGTGGCAGATCACCGCCTTGCGGATCTTCAGCAGGTAGGCACCCACATCCTTGAGCGGCACTGCCACACCAGCGCCCACACCCTTGCGGGTCGGCTCCTTGATGGCCAGCAGCACCAGACTGAACAGCGCACCGGCGGCCCCCAGCACCAGGAAGATCAACTGCCAGGGACGGACAACCCCAAATACCGGCAAGGTCACTGGCCCCTTGGCATTGGCCCAGGTAATGACGATCCCGCCCAGCAGAAAGGCCATACCTGCGCCCAGATAGATACCCATGGAGTACACGCTGATCGCCGTGGCCCGCTTCTCCGGCGGGAAGCTGTCGGCCATCAGCGAATAGGCCGCTGGCGACAGTGCCGCTTCACCGGCACCCACACCGATGCGGAACACCACGAAATGCCAGTAGGTCTTGGCCAGACCGCAGGCGGCGGTCATCAGACTCCAGAAGAAGATACCCCAGGCAACCAGCCCGCGACGGCTGCGGGTATCCGCCACCCGGCCCAGCGGAATACCGGCAACGGTATAGAAAAGGGCAAAGGACAAGCCCATCAGCAGGCTCATCTGTGTATCGGAGATACCCAGATCCGCACGGATCGGGCCGACCAGCAGGTTGAGGATCTGCCGATCGATAAACGACAGGACGTAGGCCATGAGCAGGATTACCACGGTAAACCAGGCGCGCCCTGTTGTTGGGTAATTATTATTGTTCAGCACTTTGTGTACTCCGATACGTAAAGTGAACTCGCCGGAAGCCTATCAGGTTCGCAGAGCGAAAGTCGATTTCGAAAACCTTGCATCAACAAACAGGATGCGGAACTATCATTTTGAGCTATGACGGTTTCAAAACATTGAATTCCGGCCTGCCACTTTCCGTATCGGAGAACGGTCAGCGCTTGATGAACAACAGGGTCATCCGATCACTTTCACCGATGGCCAGGTACTGGGCGCGGTTCTCATTGCCCAGCCGCAGGTTCGGCGGCAGCGTCCAGACACCTTCGGGATGATCGGTGGTGTCCCTCGGGTTCTGATTCACCGGGCTGCGCGCCAGCAGCTCGAAGCCCGCCTCCCCGGCCAGCTCGACAATCAGCTCCTCGGTGACATAACCGGTGCGAATCATGGTTTCCAGGTCGGTACCGATACGCGCGCGGTGCTCCACCAGCCCGAGCAGGCCGCCCGGCTTGAGCGCCGCATGCATCTTGGCAAACACCAGCGCCGTCTCATCCCGGCCCTGCTGTAACCAGTTATGCACATTGCGGAAGGTCAGTACCCGGTCTGCCGACTCCGCCGGGGCGATGGGTGTCTGCGGGTCGTAGTCCAGCACCGTTACCTGCACCCGATCGTAGGCGTCCGGCGACCGGGCCAGTTTCTTGTCGAAGGCCTGGCGGGAGTTGCGGAAGAACTCGACCGGGCTATCCGGGTCAAAATGCGCTGCTATATAAGTACCCTCTTCGCGCAGCAGCGGTGCCAGTATCTCGGTGTACCAGCCTGCCCCGGGCCAGATTTCCACCACGGTATGCTGTGGCTCCACGGCAAAGAAGCTCAGGGTCTGCTCCGGGTTGCGTCCGGCATCACGCAGCACATTACTGATCGAGCGCTGGGAACTGCCCACCGCCTGCCTGATCTGCTCCTGTTGCTGCGGTTCCAGTCTCGGCGCCGAGGTCAGTTCCTGGGCGCTGGCTACACTGGCGGCAACTATCAGGGCGCCGCCAATAATCATCTTCAACATACGTACTCCATACGGGGTGGGTGTGTTTCGACACCGGCAGCAGGCCTATCAGACTTGCTTATGCAGCTCCATTCCAACTACAGGACATGCTTTTCCCGGTGTCTGTCCCTCTATAAGGTCAGCCTCAACCAACCACCTATACTCTGGTTCAATCTACTCCGACTCTGCAAGGAGCCATTATGTTCGACTTCAGCCCCCGCATTCAGGAACTGAAACAACAGCTCGAAACCTTCATGGACGAGCACATCTATCCCAACGAAGCCCTGTTCTACCAACAGGTCGAACAGAACAAGTGGGGCCATCCGGCCATTCTGGAAGAGCTGAAGGGCAAGGCCAGAAGTCAGGGCCTGTGGAACCTGTTTCTGCCCGAGTCCGAGCGCGGCGCCGGCCTGAGCAACGAGGAATACGCCCACCTGTGTGAAATCATGGGCCGCGTGTCCTTCGCCCCGGAAGTGTTCAACTGCAACGCGCCGGATACCGGCAACATGGAAACCATCGAGCGTTATGGCACCGACGAGCACCGCGAGAAGTGGCTCAAGCCGCTGCTGGCCGGTGAGATCCGCTCCTGCTTCTCCATGACCGAACCGGACGTGGCCTCCTCCGACGCTACCAACATCGAGTGCGAGATCCGCCGCGAAGGTGACGAATACGTGATCAACGGCACCAAATGGTGGTCCTCCGGTGCCATGAACGAGCACTGCAAGATCGCCATCGTCATGGGCAAGACTGACCCGAACGCACCGCGCCACCTGCAACAGAGCATGATCCTGGTGCCCTTCGATTCCCCCGGCGTGACCGTGGTGCGTGACCTGCACGTATTCGGTTACGACCATGCGCCGCACGGCCATGCCGAAGTGCGTTATGAAAACGTCCGGGTACCCGCCTCCAACATTCTGCTGGGTGAAGGTCGCGGCTTCGAGATCGCCCAGGGTCGCCTCGGGCCAGGCCGTATCCACCACTGCATGCGCGCCATCGGCCAGGCCGAGCGTGCGCTGGAAGCCATGTGCCGCCGCGCCGCCGAGCGGGTTGCCTTCGGCAAGCCGATGTACAAGCTGGGCAGCGTGCCGGAAATGATTGCCCGTTCGCGTTGCGAGATCGACCAGGCCCGCCTGCTGACCCTGCACGCCGCGCGCAGCATGGACAAGTACGGCAACAAGGTCGCCCGCCAGCAGATCGCCATGATCAAGGCGATTGCCCCGACCATGCTGTGCAACGTGATCGACCGCGCCATCCAGATCCACGGTGCCAAGGGCGTGTGCCAGGACACCTTCCTCGCCTCCGCCTACGCCAAGG
>JAAYHO010000213.1 GCA_012735335.1 Gammaproteobacteria bacterium | reverse complement strand
TGGCTGCGGGCTTTACCGGGGTCATGGCCACGGCCATGGGCTGGGTGCCCTTCTTCATGGTCACCGCCCTGACCGGGCTACCGGCAATCGTGCTGGCGGCGTTGCTGATCAGATATGCGCACCCGGACAAGGTGCAGCGGCCGGGGATCGACTGAGGCGCTATTTTCGCCGCGAGGGCGCGGCTCCTACAGGCGTTGGTGAGAGCCCGTGGGAGCCGCGCCCTCGCGGCGAACAGCTCACCCCATCAATCGCGGAAGTTGTTGAACTGCAGCGGCATATCCAACTTGGCGGCGCGCAGCAGTGCCATGGTTTCCTGCAGGTCGTCACGCTTCTTGCCGGTCACCCGCACCTGCTCGCCCTGGATGGCCGCCTGCACCTTGATCTTCGACTCCTTGATGGTGGCGACGATCTTCTTGGCCAGCGCCTGGTCGATACCTTCGCGCAGCTGCACATCCTGCTTCATCTGCTTGCCGGAGGCGTAGGCCTCCTTCACTTCCAGGCACTGCACATCGATCTTGCGCTTGGTCAGACTCAGGCGCAGGATTTCCAGCATCTGTTCCAGTTGAAACTCGGCGTCGGCGGTGATGCTGACCAGCAGTTGCTTGTCATTGAATTCGAAGCTGCCCTTGCCCTTGAGATCGTAGCGGCGATCCAGTTCTTTCATGGCATTATCGACAGCGTTGGTAACTTCATGTTTGTCCAGTTCGGACACCACATCAAAGGACGGCATGTTGAGACCTCAAATAAACATGAGATTTATGACAGGTATGGCAGAACAATCGCTCGGCGTCGTGGCATTATAGCGAGGTCGACGATAAAACTGGCAGCAGGGAGCTCAGATATGCCCAACCCCCAACTCAGCATACTGGTGGTGGACGATACCAAGTTCAGCAGTGCGGTCATTGGTCATGCCTTGTCGCAGGCCGGTTATACGGATATTCGCTTTGCCAGTTCGGCCATGGCGGCACTGGCCATGCACGAGGAGCGTGCCGCCAGTGTCATGGTTGCCGACTGGTTGATGCCGGAAATGGACGGCCTGCAACTGACCACCCGCATTCGCCAGCGGGATGAGCAGACCAACCACTACACCTATGTCATGCTGCTGACCGCCCGGGAAGGCGACAACGTGCTGGGGGAAGCCTTCGACCGTGGAGTCGACGACTTCATCAGCAAGTCCTCCATGAGCGAGCAGTTGCTGCCGCGCATCTATGCAGCCGACCGCATCACCCAACTGATCAACCGCCTGCTGGAAGAGAACCACCTGCTGGCCAGTAACAACGCCCAACTGGAACAACACAACCTGATCGACAGCCTGACCGCGCTGGGCAACCGCCGCTATCTGCTGCAACGTCTCGACGATGCCCTGCAGCGGGTCGAATCCCGGGGCGGCTTCTGCTCGTTGCTGGTACTGGGTCTGCAGAATTACCAGGATATCGGCCACCGCTTCGGCGAAGCAGTGCAACAGGAGCTGCTCAAGGGCACCTCCCGCCGACTGCAACAGCTGGTACGGCCGATGGACGTGATTGCCCGCATCGGCACCGACACCTTTGCCATCTGCACCGTGGGTGACAATGCCGATGACTGCAAACCCAACAGTTTCCGGCGGCTGCACGACGGGCTGAACCTGAAGGCATTCAAGACCAGCGAAGGCTACCTGTCCCTGCGTGCGGGCATGGCCCTGTGCACAGTCAGCCGCCACGCCCCCAACCTGCACGCCGAGCAGTTGCTGCAGAACGTCGAGCAGCATCTGGAAGAAGCCTACGCCACCAACCTGATCACCCAGGTGAGGATGCCCCAGCTTGTCTGACCCGCTGCATATACTGGGCGGCGGCAGTCTGGGCCTGCTCTGGGCAGCGCGCTGCGCCCAGGCGGGGATCGACTGTCGGCTGATTCTGCGCACCCCGCAGGCGCTGGAACAGTGGCAGGCACGGGATGATCGGCTGATTCTCGAGCAGCAGGGTGTCCAGCACCCGCTGCAGGTCCGCGCCGAACTGGCCGATGCAACCTCCCCTATCCAGCACCTGATAGTTGCCACCAAGGCCTGGGCAGTGGCCGGAGCCGTGGATGATATTGCCCCCCGCCTGACTGAACACAGCCAGTTGCTGCTGCTGCAGAACGGACTGGGCAGCCAGCAGAGTGTCAGCCAGCGCTTCCCTGCCCTGCGCGTGCTGTATGCCAGTGTCACCGACGGCGCCTGGAAGCGCTCCGCCAACCACATGGTCTGGGCCGGTGTCGGCCAGACCCTGATTGGTGACCCGCAAGGCGGTCAGGCGCCAGCCTGGCTGCAGCAACTGAGCCAGGCGCAGATTGCCTGGCAATGGGAGCCGGACATCCTCGCCGTACTCTGGGTAAAACTGGCAATCAACTGTGCGATCAACCCTTTCACTGCCCTGCACGACTGTGCCAACGGTGCCGTACCCGTACATGCAGGAGCCGTTTTCCCCGCCCTGCTCGCCGATCTGCATCAGCTATTGAACAGCCAGGGCGTGGCGCTGTCATTTGAGCAGCTGCAGCAACGCATCCTCGACGTGATCCAGGCCACTGCGGGCAACAGCTCATCCATGCGCCAGGACCTGGCGGCGGGACGCCGTACCGAGATCGACTTCATCCTCGGCCATGCCTGCCGCAACGCACGCCAGGCCGGGCTGGATACCCCCACCCTGGATGCGCTGTACCAGCAACTGCGCCAGCATCTGGCTGAGCGCGGTCTGCCACTGGACTGAGCACACCCCCCACCATTTCCGAAGGAGGCCTCTGATGGGCTATCGCTTGAGTAAACTCTATACCCGCACCGGTGACAGCGGCACCACCGGCCTGGCTGATGGCAGCCGGGTCAGAAAGGACAGCCCGCGTATCGAAGCCATGGGCGATGTGGACGAACTGAACAGCAGCATCGGCGTACTGCTGGCCAACATGACCAGTCCGGCGCTGGAACCGCTGCACGCAGCACTGGCACCGGTACAGCACCGGTTATTCGATATCGGTGGTGAACTGGCGATTCCTGGGGTAGACATCATAGAGGCAGCGGATGTGACCGAGTTGGAGCAATTGATCGATCGCTTCAATGCCGAACTGGCACCGCTCAAGGAGTTCATTCTGCCGGGCGGGTCGCGACAGATTGCCCAGGCCCACCTGGCCCGCAGCATCTGCCGCCGGGCCGAACGGCGCTATCTGACGCTGGCCGCTGAGGAGAAGATCAACAGCCAGGCGCTGAGCTACCTCAACCGCCTGTCCGACCTGCTGTTCGTGATAGCCCGCAGCATCGCCCGGCTGGACGACACCCCGGAAGTGCTGTGGCGGCCCAAGCCCAAACCGGCGGAGTGAGGATGGGATAGCGCTGGGAACGTCGAGAACCAGCTCGATGAGCGTGCCGATACAAACCCCGTACTATCAGGCAGCTCTGCGGACGAGCTGGTGCTCGTCCCTCCCGGGTGGCTCCACATGGGGCCAGGCGAGATCACACCCGAAACGCGCTGATGATCTTCTGCAGTTCGCTGACCAGCTCGCCCATCCGGCTGCTGGCCTGTTCGGTGCTGCGCGCACCTTCGGCGGTGCGTTCGCCGGATTGGTTGATCTGCACGATATTCTGGTCGATATCATGACTCACGGCGGTCTGCTGTTCTGCAGCAGCAGCGATCTGCTGGCTCTGATCAACAATCTGGGTCACTGCCCGCAGGATGTTGTCCAGCGCCGCCTGTACCTTGAGTGAGGAATCCACCGCCTCGCCAGTCATGCCGTGGCTGCTGCCCATGGCCTTGACCGCTGCGCCTACGCCCTCCTGCAGACGGGCTATCATCTGTTCGATTTCCTGAGTGGACTGCTGGGTGCGCTGGGCCAGGGTACGCACCTCATCGGCCACCACAGCAAAGCCTCGACCCTGCTCACCGGCACGCGCGGCCTCGATGGCGGCGTTGAGCGCCAGCAGGTTGGTCTGCTCGGCCACCCCCTTGATCACATCCAGCACCCGGCTGATCGAGGCACTGTCGTCGGCCAGGTTATTGATCACCCGTACCGAGTTCTCGATTTCCCCGGCCAGTTTTTCGATGCCATCCACCGAGGCCTCGACCATGCGCCGCCCATTCAGGGTTTCGCTGTTGGCCTGCTCGGCGTTGGTCGCGGCCAGCGCGGCGCTTCTGGCCACCTCCTGCGAGGTGGCAGCCATCTCGTTCATGGCCGTGGCAACCTGTTCGATCTGGGTGCGCTGGGCCTCGACTGCCCGGCTGCTCTCGGTAGAAATGGACACCACCTGACTGGACTGGTCACTGACCTGCCCGGAGGTCTGGCTGACATGCCGAATGAGTCCCTGAATCCGCTCGATACTGGTGTTGAGTTCGGCCGCCAGACTGCCCAGCTCGTCGCGACTGGTCACCGTGACCCGGCCGGTCATATCCCCTGCCGCAACCTGACGCATGGCCGCCGACAGCTGATTGATGGTGGAGCGGGTGGACATGTAGAAGCCCAGGTACAGCCAGATGATCAGCAGCAGAATGGTCGCCAGCGCCACAACCAGCAACAGCATGGCGCGAGAGCCATCACTCAGGCGCTCATCCAGCGACAGCTGCAGGTGATCGAGAATCGCCACACTGAAACCATGGGTGTGGTTGATCTCGGTGGTGACGCTCTGGAAATAATTCTCCCAGCTGTCTTCATAGCTGGAGGCGAGAATGATCTCTTCCTCGAAGATTTCCACCAGCCGCTCCAGCGACTCGAGACTGGCGGTCGCCGGGCCACGCAGGGCTGCCAGCTCCGGTTGCTGCTGGAGGAACAGCTGAGCCTGGCTGTAGTTCAGCCCCAGGCGTTGTACTTCCTCCAGGGTATTGTCCATATCCCGGCTGGCATCGGAGTTCAGATAACCCAGGCCGATGGAGTAGGCACCCGTGGCCCGCCCCAGGCCGGCCACCGAGGTAACCTGCGGGGCATGGTTGATCAGCAGATCCATCAGTTGCCGCACATTGCGCTCGTAGTCATGGGACAGGCCGCTGTAGGCTGCGGTGAAAGTCAGCAGTGACAGCAGTTCGGCATGCGCCTGGGTAGACATCTGACCACGGTTGCGCTGCGAGGCAGTCGCGGTCTCCCGATAGGCCGCCACCAGCGCATCGCGCTGCTGCATCAGCTCCTGCGCCTCGGCACTGGACTGGTCGAACTGCATTGCCTCGAGGCTGTCGATCAGGCGTTGGCGTATTTCACCGCTGCGCCGCTCCAGTACCGCACCCTGCTCACCTACCCCCAGATGGAAAGAAGCAATATCCAGCCCGCGCAGCCGTTCTGCCTCCGGTACCAGTTGGGTTACCTGCCGCAGCAGTTGCATGGAATCCAGTGCGTGCCGGGAGATCTGCACCCTATCCCATGCCTGACTGACCAGCATGCCGCTGACCACGATCAGAGGAATGAAGCACAGGGCGCTGATCAAACAGAACTTCATGGCATAACTGAGCCGATTCATCAGTGCCATGGCGGGTGCCAACAGACTATTCAAGCTATTCTCCTCGTCACAACTGACTGTCTACAGCAGGACTGCTTTATTCTGGCTACCTGGATCACCTGTCCGGGGCAGCACGTACTCCTTCTATCGGCGCTCCCGGGTGCATCTTTAACCCATCAGGGAAAGAAAGACGATCACTACTGCCCAGGTCAATATGGCCCGCACCAGCAACTGCCGGGTATCCTGCAGCAGACCCAGGCCTGGTTCGGTGGACTCGGGCAGCTGCGCGGCACGGGCGCAACGGGCCACCAGTTCGGCGGCAGCCAGTTCCCATTCCAGCGCCATGCCACGCAGGGTACGCAGGGTGCTGTCGAACTGGCCGATCAGGGCAAAGCTCAGGGCCAGCAGACGGGCCGGAATCCATTCCAGCGCGTGCACCAGAATGGCAGCGGGATGCGAGGCGGTGTGCCCCCATTGCTGACGGGTCAGTTCCAGCAACCGATAGGCCACCGCACCCAGCGGCCCCAGCAACAGGTACCAGAAAGTCGGGACAAAGTAGTCCTGCAGGCTGGTCGCAGCCATGCGCCCACTGACCTGCTCCAGCAGCCCTGAGGGCTGGTCATCCACTACCCCCAGCTGCTGCTCGGCCACCAGCACCGCCGCAGCCTGATCGTCCCGCTGCCAGGCGCTGACAAACCCGGCGGTCAGGCTGCGCAGCGGGTCCTGCCGCCCTACCGAACACAGCAGTAACGCCACATGCAGCAGCAGGGTAAGGATGCCGTAGCCGATACCCTGCACCAGGCTCAGCAGGATGCCCAGCGGAATCAGCAGCGCCAATACCGCAGCTACCGCCACCCAACCCCGACCGATACCCACCGCCCTGCCCACCCAGGGACTCAGCAGATCCCGGGGGAAGCCGGTGCGCCAGGGCGTCCACAGCAGAATCAAGCCAACCAGCAGCAGCACCAGAAAATTCATCAGCAATCCCCTTCCTTCAATGCATGATCGGCCAGGCAGCCGAGGTATCCCTGCCAGTCGAAGCAGGCACCGGGGTCGGTTTTGCGGCCCGGCGCAATATGTTCGTGACCGGTAATGCGCTCCCGGGTGATCAGCGGATAGGCGCCCTGCAACGCTGTGGTCAGCGCAACCAGGCTGTCGTACTGGGCAGCGGTAAATGGTTGATCATCGGTGCCTTCGAGTTCAATACCGATGGAGAAATCGTTGCAGTTGTCGCGGCCATCAAAGCACGACTGACCGGCATGCCAGGCCCGCTCCAGGCAGGAGACGAACTGGGTTATCCGGCCATCGCGTTCAACCAGGAAATGCGCGGAAACGCGCAGGTCGGCGATACCGGCAAAATAGGGATGGGCGTCAGGATCCAGGCCACCACAGAAGAACTGCTGCACGCAGCCACTGCCGAACTGGCCCGGCGGCAGACTGATGTTATGGATGACCAACAGGGAAATATCAGCGTCCTGCGGACGCGCATTGAAATGTGCCGATGGACAATGTTCTATTCCGCTCAGCCAGCCCGTGGCCGTATCAACCTGCATGGACACCCTTATCCCGACAGCAAAAACGTTATCCTAGGGCGTGAGGCACCGAAGCTGCAAGCCGAACCGGCAATAACTCAGGGGCGGCTGTCGCGCAGTTGCCGCAGGTTGCCGATCACCGACTCCAGCGCCCGGTCAAACAACTGATCGTTGGTCAGCAGGCGGATGGCACCTGTTTCGTAACAGCGGCTCAGTTCCAGACGATTGAACTCGGCCACCTTCATACCGGTGCGATTGACGAAGATGTACTTGCCGCTGAAACTGATGATGGCCGCCAGCTTGCAGCGCTGGGCGGGCTTGTCTTCGCTTGCCGCCAGCTCGAACCAACTGCCGGCATTCAGGTTATCAACCCAGCTGGCGGCATCCACACTGGGCAGATCCTCGACCGTCTGCACCTGGGGCTCCAGCTCGGGTTCCTCCAGTACCGGCTCCTCCACCAGCACCATATCCATCAGCACCGGAATATCCGCCTGGGGAGGCAGCGGAGCTGGCTCGGTTGATTCCGTAACCGCTGCGGGCTCCTCTGCAGCGGGCGTTTGCGGATGCTCCTCCAGCTCGATAGCCAGCGTTTCCTCGGCCTCCGGTGGTGCTTCCACCTGGGGCAGCGGCTGCAGCTGGGCCGCCGACAGCGCCCGAGTCTGCAGGGTACGCAACTGCTGCAGCAGCGGCGAGTCTTCCGGCTGCTCATCACCCAGCAGACGCAGACCGTCGCACAGTGCCTGACATACCTGTTCATTCATCAGCTCGCGCTGCTCCAGCATGTCGGGGTCGGGCACTTCAATACTTTCCACCAGTTGCCCGGCGACCGATACCGCCTGCTGCCAGGCACTGGAGTCCTCGCCTTCACGCAGGAATGCCAGCTGCAACACCTGGCTCCAGCGATCCCGCAGCAGGTCCACGGCAAACACCGGCAGAGTACGCCCCAACAGCAGGCCATTGAGCACCTTGGCGGCACGGCTGCGCGCCGCCTCTACCCGGGCACGGCCCTCCTCTGCGTCCCGGGTGCGTTGCTCCAGACGCTCGGCACGGCGCTGCTCGAGTCGGACAAAGCTCGCCAGCTCCTCATGCATCTGCTCGAAAAAGGCAGCATCCGTCAGCTCTTCACCGAGCATGCGGTCCACCATGCGCTCGAGCAGCGCATGCAGCTGATCGCGCTGCAGATCATCATGATCACTCCAGCCCATGGTCGCCCGGGCCAGCTCGTTGAGCAGACGACGGGCCGGATGCGAAGCGCGATTGAACAGGCTCTTGTCGGCAATGGCCACACGCAGGATCGGCAGTTGCATACGCCCGATCAGGGCCTTCAGCGCTGCTGGCAGCTCATCATCACTGAGCACCACATCGAACAGCATGGAAACCAGGCTGATGACATCGTCATCCACCCGATCCAGCTTGCGTACTTCTCCAGTCTGACGTTGCTGGTCGTGCAATTGCTGACTGATATGGCCGCGCAGCTCGGCCAGGCTGACACCCTGGTGAGCAGTCTGACCGGCAAAGTGGCCGAGCATGTCGAGCAGCTCATCACTGCGCACCGGTGCCGCAGTAGGTGCACCCAAGGCGCTGAGCCCAACATCACCACTGGTATGGCGCCAGCTGCTGATCAGCTCGCTGAACAGCGTCAGCACCTGCTGATCAGTTGCTTCTCCTGTATTACCGGCAGCGGGCTGGTCCGTCTGCCGATCACCAGCAGCACGCAGCGGCGCCGCCGGGCGGGTACGCGAGGTGGGGGCTCCGTGCTTGAGATCGGGCAGAATCCCGGCATTGGCCAGCAGCTCGTTGATATCAGCGTAAAGTGAGTCGATGGAGTTGAAAACATGGCGCTCGAACATCTTGAAGATGATCAGGCGTATCTTGATGTCCAGATTCAGTGCCGCGCAGCTGTCGGCGAACAGCTCCACCAGGCGTACCGGGGCCAGGGGATTGTTGCCGTCGGTAACGGCACTGCTGACCATGGCGTTGAGCCGCATGGTCAGATGGGTCAGGGGAATCTGGTTACGGGCAGCCACCCGGCCAACCATGCTGTCCAGCGCCACTGTCTGCTCCAGCTCATCGGGCTGAACCAGACTCAGCGAATCCAGGTCGAACGCAGCCTGGACATGAGACTCACGATGCTGGCCGTACTGCAGCTGATTGAACTGTCTGTCCAACCCATCGCAGCAGCTCTTTTCCAGCGCATGGCGCTGTAGTCGCAGCAAGCGCATGGCATCAAAGAACATGCTCTGATCAGCATTGCTGGCGGCCCTGTCTGCCTTCTCGAACAGGGTGTCATCGGCGTTATCGAACAATTCGCTCAGGCCGACCCGCAGATAGGTCAGGGTACGATCACGAACCGCCGCCAGGGGAGCATACAAGGATCCGCTCGGAGTCTTCCGGTCACGCTGAACAGCGCCGCCGACCGAGGTCAGTGAAACCACCTTGTGATCCTTGGACATTGCCATCTCCTCCGGCAATCCAGCTCGGCACAGAAGGCGGCCTCGCCCCTGCGTCGACTTTCTGGCGTCAAAATATAGTTGCAGTATACATGCTTTCAGAAAATCAACCGAGCCCATCCATCAGAATCTGGACCAGATCACAATTTGGCACGCGGCGGTGCCCAGAGTTCCACCGTTCAGGCACCTTCAGCTTAGGGTATACTTGCGTGCTTTCAACCATTGCAGTGGAGCATCCCATGCCGAATATCAGCCTCGACAGTCTGCAGTCCTCCATTGAGGAAGAAGTACGCCGCGCACTGGCCGAGGATGTCGGCACGGGTGATATCACCGCGGCGCTGATCCCGGCCGAGCGCCAGGCCCGGGCCACCATCATCTCCCGCGAACC
>JAAYHO010000212.1 GCA_012735335.1 Gammaproteobacteria bacterium | reverse complement strand
TGGTAGAGCAACTGACTTGTAATCAGTAGGTCCCGAGTTCGACTCTTGGTGCCGGCACCATATAGATCAAGGCTTGCAGAGATGCAGGCCTTTTTCGTTTCTGGGCTGCGTACAATTATGCGTACAAATCCGAGCAGGGAAAACGCTGCAGCGGATAGCGGTAATAGGCCGAGTGGGGTGGTGGTCGGCCTGGATCAGACTGTTAACCAATGCTTCACGCAACGTCAAATAGCAGTGGAATCAGTGTCCGGACGCGAGTGGAATGGGTGTCCGAGTCGGTGTGGAATTCGTACCTGCGTTGCCAAGACGGCTCATTCCGGCTCATTCCGGCTCATTTATTAAGGGTATAAACAGCACCTCGGTTTTTGCCGTGCTGAACGATAGCTCCATTGTCCTTCATCTTTTTCAGTAGTTTTGCCGCCTGATCAGTTGAAAGTCGACACAGCTCCATCACATCGGCTCGTTTGATCTGCTGGTGTTGCTGCACGTAGTTCAACACCATCTGCTCATTTTGAATGGCGCTGAAACCAGCTTGTCGAGTATAGCCAGCCTTGTCACCTACAGCCTGATACAGCCTGGCCGATAAGGTATAGCTGCGTGCCCGGGTAGAGCCATGGGCTTCTACTAGACCAGCCTCAGTCAACCTCTCCAGAGTGCGCTTGGCGCTCGCGGTGTCACGCTGGATTTGTATAGCCAGCTCATCGGCAGTCACCCGTTTGGTCGATCGCAGCGCAGCTAGAGCGATCAGGCTGTCGATGGGCAGCTCGGTGTTGGTGGCACGCTCGTGTTCGACGACCAGGCGGCGGAATTCCAGGTCGGCCACGGTGGTAGGCAGGCGTACCACCACACTCTGTGCCGTGGTGTAGCTGTAATCGGGGGCGGGTCGTCCGAACTTGAGCATGCCGCGAAATATCTTGTCTACACCGCGCCCGGAGCGCTCGACCACGCCAATGCGCTTCATGGCGTCCGCCAGCGCCGGATTACGCGGGCGGGGTTCGGTGACCAACAGGTTGGCCAGGGTCACACCATCCACCAGACCACCGGGATTGCTGACCACCAGCGCTTCATCCTCAAGGCGCACATG
The DNA here is from genome assembly GCA_012735335.1 of Gammaproteobacteria bacterium. GTDB lineage: Bacteria > Pseudomonadota > Gammaproteobacteria > Pseudomonadales > Pseudomonadaceae > Halopseudomonas. Next base: position 6,394 of record JAAYHO010000212.1, on the reverse strand, counting down.
CACCGCGCCCAGACGGTGATAGTCGCGGTGGATCAGCGCATTGGCCACCGCCTCGCGATAGGCGCCCATATCAACCTTGGGTACCGGTACACGGAATAGGCCAACTTGCAGCTCTTCCTCGGGATTGTATGGGCGGAAGTTGGTTTCCAGCCAGTCCAGTGCCTTGAGCAGTGGGAAGCGGCGAAACTCATTGAAGCGTACTGCCTGCTGAGCTAGCACCTGAAAGGCAAATTCGTGAGTAGGCACCAACTGCCGCAGGGAGGTTTCCCGGCCGACCAGCAGCAGGCCGGTGAGCGTTGGCACGCGTGAACCATCCGTCTGGCGAGCCGTGAGCATCAGCGCACCATCGAGAGCTTCGTCGTCCAGCTCGAGCAATACACGGTCGCCGCCAAACTGTTGCACCGCTTGGCGCAGGCGCTCACGCTCCAGTGGATCAAGATCGGCAAGAGAGGCACCGGCCACTGGCTGCGCCGATACGTCGATCAGGCTGAAGCTGGAAGCCCGGCTCGCTCGCTCATGGGGCAGCATGGCCACGCACTCAGGGGTGCCATCATGCTTCAAGCGGCGGCGTAGGTAGACACCACCGGTAGTTGCCACTTCGCCGTGCGTTTTGGGTACGCGAATGCATGCGACGGTTACGTCATTTATCTCAACTGCTTCTACCTCAACGGACAACGATGGCGAGGTGCGCGCTGCGACCAGACCGGCCAGCCCCGTCAGCAAACGATGCTCCGGATGCAGGCCGGTGGCAGTACCATCATCTTCGACACCTAACCACAAGGTGCCTCCTTCAGCGTTGGCCAGGCAGACCAAGGCCTCGATCAGGTCGCGATCCGGGAGCTTGCTGCGATCGCTTTTGAACTCGACGGTGAGGGTTTCGCGGGGCGGCAGACGATGGGGCATTACGCAGATCCTTGTGGGCATCATCCTACGAGCATGTTCTGATAACCACAGATTCTAACCCAGATGCCGAAAGGGGTTCGCTATGAGGTGGATCTGACTATACCAGCCGAGACTTGCTTTTTACTCAGCCGACAGTTTGGCCGTCGGGACGCTCCGGTCGTACATGCTCCGTATCGGCTCATAAGAAGCCCATAGAAGCTCATAACTGAGTGATTCAGCCTGGAAAGCTTTAGTTGACTTTAGTAAGCCCTGTTACTAATTTAGTAAAACCATTTACTAAAGGCTACTAAGATGACCGCGCCCCTCAACTGGCACTTTCCCAGAGTCGAGCTGGCCGAAAAGCTGATGGATCGGTTCCAGATCGGTGCCACAACAGCTCTGACCCTGTTTGCCCCTCGCCGGATGGGCAAGACCGAGTTCGTGAACAAGGACCTTTTGCCGCTGGCTGAAAAGCAGGGTTATATCACCGCCTACGTGAACTTCTGGGACAGGAAGCAGAATCCGGCGGATAGTCTGATCGTGGGTCTGACCAGAGCTACAGGTAGTCTGAAGCGTACTGCTAAACTCAGGAGCATGCTGGGCAGGATCACCGGTGGCAGCATCAGCACTCCCATTGGAGGAGCGGGCTTCACGCTGGAGGACAAGGGTGAGGCGGACAAGCTGGACATCATTCAGCAACTGTTCGATCTGCTGTTGAAGGACGGGCGTCCACTGCTGCTGGCGCTGGATGAGGTGCAGCACCTGGCGACCGACAGGAAGTTCGAGCCGATCATCTTTGCGCTGCGGGGCATCATCGACCCCAATCGGGACAGGGTCCGTGTGCTCTACACCGGATCAAGCCGTGACGGTTTGCGTAAACTGTTTGCCCGGCGCAACGCTGCGTTGTTCAGCAGCTCGCAACAGATCGACCTGCCCACCTTCGGCCGCGCCTATCTCGAATACACCGCTGGTGTGTTCAAGCAGGCTACGGCGCGCACGCTCGATATCAACGAGTGCGCCAAAGCTTTCAGGACGGTGAAGAAGGTGCCATACGATTTCCGGGGGGTTATCGACATGCTGATTACCCACGGTGGTACCGACATAATCGCCGTCACCGAGCTGTATCTGGCGGATAACTCTCAGGAAGAGACTTATAGATCCAGTTGGGACAGCCTCAAGCCCATGGACAGGCTGGTGCTGCAGTACATTATCCTCCACGGCGGAGTGGGGTTGTATACGGCCGAAGCCCGAGCACATATTGCCGATCAGCTCGGGTTGGATACGCTGGATACCGCGCCGGTGCAGAACGCCGTCAACCGGCTCCGGCGGGATGGTCATATCGCCTCGGTTGCCCAGGGGCAGTACGAGCTGGAAGATCCCTATTTTGCGGACTGGATTGTCACAGCAGCGGCTCGCTGACGTCTGCCAGGTGCCCGGGCGATATCAACGCCTCACCGACACTCCACTCCCCTCTGCTCAAACCACCCCCTCGCCGTTCCGGCAATCTCCTCGGCCAGTTTGCCGATGGCCCGCTGGTGTGCGGTTACCAGGCTGTCGAGGCCGCTGCTGGCGGGTTCGGTGACTGTGGTAGCGCAGGTCAGACTGTGGTTGTGGGCGGGTGAGTTGCTGAAGCTGAGGCTCCACACCACGTCCAGAGCGGCATGGCTGCCGGGCAGGGAGTCGAAGCGGCGGACGTCGGTGCGGACGGTGAGTACCGGTTGGCCGGGGTTGCCGGGCAGGCCGGAGAGGTTGCGGGTGCCGAGGCGTTGTTCCAGTTCGAAGGCCAGCGCGTCGTGGAATTCGTCGGCGGGCGGGGAGGCCCACAGGGCGTTCTCCAGGATGTTCAGTTGGCCGTCGTTCTGGCGGATGACCAGGCTGGGCTGGTCGATCTGTACCGGGATGCGCACCGGCATCAGCTGCAGCTGGAAGTCCACTGGCTGTTGCGCCTGGGCCAAGGCCAGCTGGGCGGGGATCAGTGTGTGGTATTGCAGGGCGGTGGAGCTGCAGGCGCCCAGGCTCAGCAGGCTGCCCAGCAGCAGGGCGCGGGTCAGGTGGTGGCGCAGGGTCATTGTTGGGGCTCCATGTTGAGTTCGCGGGAGGTGGCGTTGCCCTTGAAGTTGGCGGGCTTGTCGACGCCGCCGCGACCGCGGATCAGCGACTCGGGGTGTCTGCTCAGGTAGTCGCTCAGCACTCTGACCGAGCGCACGGCACGCTGTACTTCTTCCAGGGTGTCGCCGACCTGCTGGCGCTGGGGTGACCCTTCGACCAGCGCCTGGTTGACGTTGGCCAGGGTTTCCTCGGAGCGTTCCAGGGTGCTCTGCAGCTGCGGCAGCACGCCGTTGTTGACCTGTTCCATGGTCTTGCGCAGTTCGCTCAGGCTGCTGTCCAGGTTGCTGACCATGGCCTCCAGCGGCAGATTGCTGAGTTTTTCCACCACGGTTTGCAGCTGCTCCTGCAGTTTGTCGAAGGTGCCGGGTGTGGTGGGAATCAGCAGTGGGCTGGCATACGGGTCGTATTCCACCACCGGTGCGCGGCTGTCGAAGTCCAGGGAAATATACAACTGGCCGGTCAGCAGGTTGCCGGTGCGTGCCTGGGCGCGCAGGCCATGCTTGATGAAGCTGCCGAGCAGGTGGGCGGTGCGCTGCTCGGTATCCCCTTCATAGAGTTCCAGCAACTTCTCGTTGGCCTCGCCCAGACGGCTGGGGTAGATGACCGCACCGACCACCACCGGGAAGCGCTGGGTCTGTTCGTCGTAATCCAGCTTGACTGATACCACACGGCCGAAGGGCACACCCAGAAATTCCACCGGCGCATCTACATTCAGCCCGCGCAGGGTCTGGTCGAAGCGCATCTGCACATAGCGCGGCTGGCCGTCATCGGGGGCCATGGCCTGATCCATGCTGTCGTGCAGGGTGAACACGCTTTCCTCGGCGATGGGCTCGATATCGGCGCTGTACACCGGTGCGCGGAAGGCAATCCCGCCCGCCAGAATCGATGACAGCGACTCGGTGCTGACCTTGAAGCCATCGGCGGCCAGGGATACGTCCACACCGCTGGCATTCCAGAAGCGGGTATCTGCGGTGACAAAGCCATCGTAGGGGGCGTTGACGAAGATCTGCACCGCCACGCCCTTGCCATCCTCGCTCAGTTCATAGGACACCACCTGACCCACCGGAATACGCCGGTAGTAGACCGGCGAGCCGATGCCCAGCGAGCCCAGATCGTCGGTGCGCAGGGTGAAACGCTTGCCTTCAGCGCCAAAGGTCACCAGCGGCGGCGCTTCGAGGCCGACGAACTCGCGGCGGGTCTCGCTGGACTGGCCCGGATCGGCCCCGATGAAGGAGCCGGACAGCAGGGTATCGACGCCGGATACGCCACCGGCACCGATACGCGGGCGCACTACCCAGAACTGGGCGTCCTCACGGATAAAGGCCTCGTTGTTCTGATCCAGCTCGATGGTGGCGTTGACCCGGGTGCGGTCCTCGCTCAGGCTGATATCGGTGACCAGACCGATGACTACGTTCTTGTACTTGACCTGGGTCTTGTTGGCTTCCAGCCCTTCGGCGGTCAGGAAGCTGACGCTGATCTGCGGTCCGGCGGACAGCCAGTTCTGCACTACCATGGACAGCGCCACCAGCGCCGCGATGATCGGCACCAGCCAGGCCAGGGAGATGCGCACTCGGCGCTGTCTGATGTCCGGCTGGCCGATGGGGGAGGTGGGGTGAATCGGGTTATCTGACATCGGTTTTCTCTGCATCCCAGATCAGTCGCGGGTCGAAGGTCATGGAGGCCAGCATCGTCAGTACCACGACCAGGCCGAAGAACAGGATACCCATGCGCGGCTCTATGCTGCTCAGGGCGCGGAACTGTACCAGCGCTGCCACCAGCGCTACCACCAGCACATCCAGCATCGACCAGTAGCCGATGACTTCAATCAGGCGGTAGAGCCGGGCGCGCTCGCGCATGGCCCAGCGGCTGCGGCGCTGGACGCTGACCAGCAGCAGGCCGAGCACACCGAACTTCAGGCAGGGCACCGCCACGCTGGCTATGAAGATCAGCAGGGCGATATCCCAGGAGCCGCCGCGCCAGAAGTCGATCACCCCGCGCAGTATGGTGCTTTCGCTGCCATTGCCGAACATGTCCGTATACATCACCGGCAGCAGGTTGGCGGGCAGGTAAAGGATCAGCGCGGCAATCAGCAACGCCCAGGTGCGGCTGATGCTGTACGGCTTGCGGATATGCAGGGTCGACCAGCAACGCGAGCATTGCCCATCGCCGATCTCGCAGGCATTGCCGCAGTCGTGGCACAGCTGCAGCCCCAGTTGCGTGGCGTAGGGTGGCTGGCTCATGGTTCCACCCCCAGCTCGTCCCACAGCCCGCGCACATCGCGCCCGCCGATCAGGATGATCAGTACTGTCAGCATGGACATGGCCCACAGGCCGATCCCCGGGTGCACTTCGAGCATGCCGACCAGCTTGATGATGGCCACCAGAATGCCCAGCAGGCACACCTCCAGCATGCTCCAGGGCCGCAGCCGTTCCAGTGTGCGCATGCAGATGCGAAACCCCGGAGCCATGCGCCCGGCCCGGGCATGCACCAGCACCCAGGCCAGCAGGATGATCTGCATGGCCGGGGCGAAGATGATGCTCAGCCCGGTGACCAGCGCGATCAGGCTGATCTGCCCGTGGGCCAGGGCCTCGACCGTTGACCACAGGGTGGCGTCGTTGCTCAGCCCCTGCATGCTGATGCCCATGATGGGAAAGGTATTGGCGAAGATGAACAGGATGGCCGCCGCCACGGTCAGCGCCAGCAACTGGTCGGTATTCAGCCGCCGTCCCCGGTACAGCAGTGCGCCGCAGCGATGACAGTGGGCGGTCTGCTTCCGGGCCAGCGGTGGGCGCTGATAGACTGAATCACAATGCTCGCAGATGATCAGCTGTTGCCGGTCGGGTACAGGCCCTGCCATGGGTATTCCGTGGTTGTCTGGACAGGTGCCTATGCTACCACTGAACACCCCGGGCGTAGTCTGCTGATCAGGCTATCTGGCGACGGGCAGTGACGCATCTTTCTCGCCGTACAGGGTCTCCATCAACCAGTCCAACGATGCGGGCAGCATGGGACCGTGCTGCAGATTGTCGAAGCGTTTGAAGCTCACCTGCAGACCGGGCACCTGACGCAGCTGCGCCGCCAACTGCCGGGCCGGGCCTTCCACATCGCCCTTGCTGGAACCGCCAGGCCGCCATAGGAATGGCCCCAGAGCGTCTGTTGTGTGGGGTCGAGGGGGGCCCGCGCGGCCACCAGCGGACGCATATGCCGGGTCAGCAGTTCGAGTAAATGCTCAACGCCGCCGCTGGGCATGCCGGTCAGTGGGTCGATCTGCTGTTCCAGCCCCGGCAACCGGGGAGTGTAGTCGTAGGTGCGGCCGCTGCGGTTGAAGCGCTGGTCGGAGCGGTAGCCCACGGCAATCAGCACTGGAGCCCGGCCGTTGGCCAGTTGTTCCAGCTGTTCGGCG
>JAAYHO010000024.1 GCA_012735335.1 Gammaproteobacteria bacterium | reverse complement strand
GCACTGTGTGCTTGCCGGGTCAGGGAGGCGCATTCTACAGGGTTAAACCACCGTGTCAACGCCTTCCGTAAAACCTTTTTCACTGCCTGGTCGGTCGTTGCTGCTGACCTGCCCCGGCGGTGAGCGGCGCATTATAGAGAGCCTGCCGCGGGCGTCAAGCGCTTTTCATGACAATTCTGGCAAACTTCTTCTTGCCCGCCTGGCAGACATGACTGGAACCGGGCTCGAATACAAAGTCGCGATCCACCATCTCGCCGTCCACCTTCACCGAGCCGGCGCTGAGCAGGTCACGGGCGGCGGCAGCATTCTTCACCATACCGGCACGATTGAGTACCGCCGACACCGGCAACGCCTCGTTACTTTCCAGTATCACTTCCGGCAGGTCTTCCGGCAGCTCGCCATCCTTCAGGCGGTTGCCTGCGGAGCGGTGAGCACTGGCCGCAGCCTCTTCGCCATGGAAACGGGCAACCAGCTCTTCGGCGAGCTTGATCTTGATGTCCCGCGGATTGGCTCCCGCCTCGACATCCCGGCGCAACCCATCGATCTCTTCCATGCTGCGGAAGCTGAGCAGTTCGAAATAGCGCCACATCAGCGTATCCGGCATGGACACTATCTTGTTGTACATGACACCCGGCGGCTCATCGATACCCACATAGTTGCCCAGTGACTTGGACATCTTGGCCTCACCATCCAGCCCCACCAGCAACGGCATGGTCAGCGTGACCTGGGGTTCCTGACCATACTGGCGCTGCAGCTCACGCCCCATCAGCAGGTTGAATTTCTGGTCGGTGCCGCCCAGCTCGATATCCGCCTTCAGCGCGACCGAGTCATAGCCCTGAATCAACGGATAGAGGAACTCATGGATGGCTATCGACTGATTACCTTTATAGCGCTTGTCGAAGTCATCGCGTTCGAGCATCCGCGCCACCGTGTACTTGCCTGCCAGCTGGATCATCTCTGCGGCGGAGAAGGCGTCCATCCACTGCGAGTTGAATACCACTTCGGTCAGCTCGGGGTCGAGGATCTTGAACACCTGCTCCTTGTAGGTCTCGGCGTTGGCCAAAACCTGCTCACGGGTCAGCGGCGGGCGCGTGCTGTTCTTGCCGCTGGGGTCGCCGATCATGCCGGTGAAGTCACCGATCAGGAACAGCACCTTGTGCCCCAGCTCCTGGAACTGGCGCAGCTTGTTGATCAGTACGGTGTGGCCCAGGTGCAGATCCGGAGCAGTCGGATCAAAGCCGGTCTTGACCCGCAGCGGAGTGCCGCGCTCGAGTTTTGCGCGCAGCTCGGCTTCTACCAGGATCTCGTCTGCCCCGCGCTTGATCAGCGCCAACTGCTCGTCAACCGACTTCATGCGTTTTTCCTGCCCCGTGAGTTGATAAAGATCAAAGAAGAGAGGCCGGAAACGATACAGCATTGGCGCCCAAGATCAAACTTGGCGCCTCCACTGCTGGCGGGCCGCATAGCACAGACGGAAAAATGCCGCCCAAAACCTGACAGACGGGTACGGGAATGCTTGCCTTGGAAAGCTTTCAGTTATAATTTAGCAAGTTACTTCACTTTCTATAGAATCAACCACAAGAGCGCTTATGGCACATCACAAGTCAGAGTCACCGCGCTACCCTAAAAGCCACATCATGGCCGCCAGTGGTATCGCCGCCGCGCTGAGCATTTTTCTGCTCGTTATCCCCACTACAGAGGTTGAAGCCAAGAGGACCCTGGTCCAACTCGATCTGCAGGAGATCAGTTCGGAAGCGCCCGCAAAAGCGGTGCTGTCTGAAGAGTTGGATGCACTGATCAGCGAAACAGTCACAATCACCTCACCTCTTGAGCTCACCAGCACGTCCGAATCCATCGCTACCACCGCTTCACCGGAGGTAGTCAATACCAGTATTCAGGTTCCCCTGGTTGCCGAGGCCGAGCCGCAGGAGTCGGCTGCTCCGGAATGGACCAGCGTCACCGTCAGCTCCGGCGATACGCTGTCTGTCCTGTTCCAGCAGGTCGGGCTATCGGCCAATACCCTGCATGAGGTGATCAACAGCAGCAAGGAGGCCAAGGCCTTCACTCGCCTGCGGGTCGGGCAGCAGATTGATTTCAAACTGGGCGAAGAGGGTCAGTTGCAGGGCATGCGTTCCCAGATCAGTACTCTGGAAACCATCCGTATTGACCGCGATGGCGAGCAGTATGCTTTCAGCAAGGATGTACTCGAGCCCGAAGTCAGCACGCGCTTTGCCAGCGGCAGCATCGACAGCTCGCTGTTTCTTGCCGCGCAGAACGCTGGCCTGTCGCACAACCTGACCATGCAGATGGCCAACGTATTCGGCTATGACGTGGACTTTGCCCGGGAAATCCGTCAGGGCGACCAGTTCGAAGTACTGTTCGAGGAGAAACACCTGGACGGCGAGCGCGTGGGCACCGGCAACATTCTTGCTGCTCGCTTTACCAACCGGGGCAAGACCTATACCGCCGTGCGTTATACCGACGGCAATGGTTACACCAGCTACTACCGGGCTGACGGCACCAGCATGCGCAAGGCCTTTATCCGCACACCGGTGGAGTTTGCCCGCATCAGCTCACGCTTCAACCCCGGTCGTCGACACCCTGTGCTGAACAAGATCCGTGCACACAAGGGTGTGGACTATGCCGCCGCTACCGGTACGCCGATCAAGGCCACCGGTGATGGTCGCGTGGTGCATGTGGGACGCAAGGGTGGTTACGGCAACACTGTAGTGATCAAGCACGGTCAGACCTACCAGACCCTGTACGCCCACATGAGCCGTTATGCTTCGGGCATCCGGGTCGGCAGCAATGTCAATCAGGGTCAGGTGATAGGTTATGTCGGCATGACCGGCCTGGCCACCGGGCCGCACCTGCACTACGAGTTCCAGGTCAGCGGTCGACATGTCGACCCCCTGAGCGTGAAGCTGCCCGCCTCCGATCCGATTCCATCTCGGGAGCGCAATGCCTTCCTCGCGCTGAGTAATCAGATGATGGCCAGCCTCGACCAACAAGGCGCAACCCAGTTGGCGCAGCTGAGCGAATAGTGGAAGCCCTGTATATCGGCATCATGTCAGGCACCAGCCTGGATGGTGTCGATATCGCCCTGACCGCCTTTTCCTCCGACACCCGGCGCGCCAGATTACTGGACGCGCTCTGTGTCCCCTTCCCTGCTTCCCTGCGTGAACAACTGCTGAGCCTGTGCCAACCCGGCGACGATGAAATCCGCCGTGCCGGACTGGCCGGCCAGAACTGGGCGCGCCTGGCCGCAGATGGTGTACAGCAATTGCTGTCGCGCCAGGCGATCGCGCCACAGCAGGTCGCGGCGATCGGCAGCCACGGCCAGACCATCCGCCATCACCCCGAATCCGGTTTCAGCGTGCAGATTGGCGCGCCAGCGTTGCTGGCCGAGCTGTGCGGTATCGATGTGATCACCGATTTTCGCAACCGCGATCTGGCCGCTGGTGGTGAGGGCGCGCCACTGGTGCCCGCCTTCCACGCCTGGCTGCTGCATGATCCGCAGCAGAACCGCGCACTGGTGAATATCGGCGGCTTTGCCAACCTGACCCTGCTGGCCGGAGACGGGCAGATCAGCGGTTTTGACAGCGGGCCGGGTAACGTGCTGCTCGACCACTGGGTACAGCAGCACCTGGGCCGGGCCTATGATGCCAACGGTGATTGGGCACGCAGCGGCCAGCCGATCGCCGAGCTGCTGGAACACATGCTGAGCGACAGCTACTTCAGTCGTCAGCCACCCAAGAGCACCGGGCGCGAGTACTTCCACCCCGCTTGGCTGCAGCGGCACCTGGCAGGCAGCGAGTTCGCCCCGGCCGACATTCAGGCGACCCTGCTGGAGCTGACTGCCCGCAGCATCGCCCAGGCACTGAATGACTGCCAGCCGCTGCCCGCCGCGGCCTATGTGTGCGGCGGTGGCGCGCATAACGGCTGGCTGCTGGAGCGCCTGCAGCAGTTGCTGCCCCACTCCCCGATAACCACTACCAACGCATTGGGGGTGGATCCGGACTGGATGGAGGCCATGGCCTTTGCCTGGCTGGCCTGGCGCTGTCAGCAACGGCTCAGTGGCAATCTGCCGGCGGTCACCGGCGCCCGG
>JAAYHO010000003.1 GCA_012735335.1 Gammaproteobacteria bacterium | reverse complement strand
CCGGCCCAGTGGGCGGCGAACTCGTGGTTATCCTGCTGGCTGGCGGCGGCGTTCAACTGCTTGGCGGCGTCGTAGGTCATCGGGTAGCCCGCGTGAGCGGGGTGGCCTGCCTTCTCGACATGCTCGATCAGCCGGTTGAGCATGCCCCGTGCCGGTCGCCCGGAAATGCCGGCGGTCAGCCGGGTATGCTGTGCGCGGGCGCTGGTCAGCATCTGACGATAGCCGGTGTTGGCTGAGGATTCCGGGCACAGGATGAAGGCCGTGCCCAGCTGGGCTGCGACTGCGCCCAGGTCCAGCATCGCACGGATGCCCTGGCCGTCCATGATGCCGCCAGCAGCGATCACCGGCAGCGAGCAGCTGCGCACCAGTTGACGTACCAGCACGGCTGTACTCCATTGCTCGTCGGGCGCGTCGGTGTCGAAGGTGCCGCGGTGGCCGCCAGCTTCGATACCCTGGGCGACAATGCCATCTATTCCTGCCTGCTCTACCTGCTCGGCCTCCTGTGGGTTGGTGGCGGTGGCCAACAGGCAGATGCCAGCGTCGTGCAGGGCCTTGATCCATTCCTGCGGGGGGAGGCCGAAGTGGAAGCTGATGACCTCGGGACGCTCCTCCAGCAGCATCTGCAGCATCGCCGGCTGCTGCAGAAAGCTCGGGTAGCCGATCTTCAGCGCCGCAGGTGGTGCCAGGCCAAGATCATCGAACAGTGGCTTCAGGTATGCCAGCCAGGCTGCGGCCCGGGCGGTATCCGGTTGCGCCGGTGCGTGACAGAAGAGGTTGACATTGAACGGTCGGGAGGTCAGCGAGCGGGTCTGCTCGATCATTGCCCTGGCCTGGTCGACACTGCTCGGACCTATGCCCAGCGAGCCCAGTGCACCGGCGTTGGATACCGCTGCGGCCAGCGCCGGGGTAGCCACCCCGGCCATCGGTGCCTGGATCAGAGGGAGTTGGATGCCCAAACGTGCAAGCAAGGTGGCAGAGCGGGACATGGTTTCTCCTCGGTGTTGGGGTAGCCTAGCTGAGCAGCGCCATGGCCGCTTCCATCTCGGCGGACAGGTCTTCCTCTTCCTCGTCACCAGCCGGGTTCAGACCGAGGCGGGCGAAGGAGGGGATCTGCGTCCAGTCCAGTTGAGTGTAGGGGTGGTGAGTGCCGGCCAGGCTCTGCAGCATGGCGACCTGGACAATATCAGCGTAGTCCACTTCAGCCGGAGTTCTGGCGAAATCCAGATGCTGACTGGGGATGTGCCGCAGCGGCTGCGGGAAGTCCCAGGTGGCCAGGATGCGGTCACCGATCAGCGGATGGATGCGCTCGATGACGATATCCAGAGTGATGGAGTCGCGCAGCAACTGGCTGTTCTCCTCAGCGTAGCTGAGGATCGGCAGTACCCCGATCTGGTGCACCAGCCCTGCCAGGGTGGCCTGGTCGGACTTCAGTCGGGTGTAGTGGCGGCACAGCACGTGACTGATGCCTGCCACCTCGGTGCTGCGGGCCCAGACTTCGCGCATACGCTGGTCGATATTGTCGGTGGTGGCCTGGAACAGCTGGGCCATGGCCAGGCCGATGGCCAGGTTGGCGGTGTACACCACACCGAGGCGATTGACCGCCATGGTCAGGTCGGTGATTTCCTGGCGTGAGCGCAACAGGGGGCTGTTGACCACCTTGATCAGGCGGGCGCTCAGTGCGGTGTCGGTGCTTATCTCGCGGGTCAGCTCGGCGATGCTGATATCCGGATTCTCCGCAGCCTCCCGAATGCGCAGGGCAACCTCGGGCAGGGTGGGGAGTACCAACTGGTCGCGTTCAATTGCCTGAACCAGTTCTTCCTGAATGCGCTGGGCCAGATCAGTCATGGGTTTCTTCCTTGGTCATTCTGCGGCAGGCTCGGCAGCCATTTGCTGTTCATAGGGGAGTGTCGCTGATTGCAGTGATGGCTCGATGATATTGTCGATAACCAATGTAGGCAATTCTGCCGCCTCATTCTGTAAAACCGCAAGCACTTCGAGATGCGCCTCGGCCCGGGCCGCCATCACCACCTCGCCAACGGCCTGTCCGGTGCTGTTGTCATGGATGGTGGTGCCCGGCAGCGGCAACTGGTCACCGTCCCAGCGCAGCCGATACATACGCCGCTTCAGCTTGCCCAGATACTGCATGCGGGCGACGATTTCCTGTCCGGTGTAACAGCCCTTGTGGAAGCTGACGCCGCCCAGATGCTGCAGGTTGAGCATCTGCGGAATGAAACTTTCCCGGGTTTCACCGCGCACCTGGCCGATGCCCAGGCGGATCATCTGCAGGTCCCAGACACTGGCGGGCACCGCCGTGGCCTGACTGGTCAGGCTGGCCAGCGGGCTGTCGGCCTGATCGAGAGGCAACCACAGCTCATGGGTGCCAGCGGCGACCGGCAGAGCATGGCCGTCGCCGAGCGCCGTGGCAGCCAGCGCTGCCTCGGCCTGATCGCCCCACAGGCCGAAGCGCAGCCATTGGTCGCTGACATCCTGCAGTGTCACCTTGAAGAAGGCGGCGTACCGGGCCAGGTCCTGCTGCTGGGGTTCGAGCAGCTCGGCGGCCATGGCCAGCAGATACTCCTCTTCGCTGCGCTTGAGCAGACGAAAGCTCGACTGCATGCGGCCCTTGGGGTTGCAACGTGCGCCCAGGGTACTGCTGCCGACTGCCAGCGCCGCTACATCGCAGGTCAACTGCCCCTGCAGAAAACGGGTTGCATCCGAACCCTGAACCGCCAGTATGCGCTCCCGGTCAAGGTATGCCAGGGCGGTGGCCGGCAGGGGCTGGGGTGCCTGGGAGGGAAACAGTGCGGATACATCGTGGGTTTGCATGGTCTGTGACGGGCTCCGAAGCTGGGTGGATCAGAATCTCATGCCACATCATAGGGTGCTGGCCGCCCGTTGTCAGTGCCGCCATGCGCGCCAGCGGTTATACTGTGCACAATCGTACTGTTTCGTTTGATGGAGAGGCTGCATGTCGGCAGAAGTGGAGAAGAAGCGTTTGTACTGGCACAGCCGTCGCGGCATGCTCGAGCTGGATGTGCTGCTGGTGCCCTTTCTGCAGGAGGCCTACCCGACCCTGGACGAGGAAGACCAGGCGCGCTACCGCCAACTCCTGGAGTGTGAGGATCAGGACATGTTTGGCTGGTTCATGCAGCGTAATGAGCCGGAGGATCCGGATCTCAAGCGCATCGTGAGGATGATACTGGACCGTGTACAACCCGACTGACATCCTGTTGCTGCACCGCCAGCCGTCGCGCTGGCTGGGGGCGCTGATCATCCTGCTGACGCTGCTGGGATGCATGGCGCTGTATCGCAGTGCCTTGCCCACCCTGCCGTCACTGCTGGGGGTAATGGGGTTGTGGGTGTATTGTGTGTGGATCTGGCCGCGTCAGGTCAGTCTGCAGCATGCCGACTCGGTGACCGGCCTGCGTTTTGACAGCGAGGGCTGGCACGTGCTGCGCCGGGATGGCAGCGAGCGGGGTGCCCGTCTGCTTGGTGATACCTATGTCAGCGCCCTGTTGACCGTGGTGCGCCTGCGCCAGCCGGATCGCTGGCTGCCGGTCTCGGTGATCCTGCCCGCTGACGCCGCCAGCGAGGATTCCCTGCGGCGGCTGCGACTGCGTCTGCGCTTCAGTCGCCAGCGCTGGGCGGCTGCAGAATAGTATCCTGCGCCTCGTCCAGCATGTCGGGGTAATCCAGCGTGTAGTGCAGCCCGCGGCTTTCCCTGCGCAGCATGGCTGAACGGATGATCAGATCCGCTACCAGCGCCAGGTTGCGCAGCTCCAGCAGATCCCGGGATACCCGGTAGTTGCTGTAGAACTCGTGAATTTCCGCCAGCAGCATGTCTACCCGGTGCTTGGCCCGCTGCAGCCGCTTGGTGGTGCGCACTATGCCCACATAGTCCCACATGAAGCGGCGCAGCTCCTCCCAGTTGTGAGAAATGATCACGTCCTCATCGGAGTCGGTGACCTGGCTCTCATCCCAGCAGGGCAGGCTGTCGGGCAGCTGTGAACTGTCGAAGCGGGCGAGGATGTCCCGGGCCGCAGCGCGGCCGTAGACGATGCATTCGAGCAGAGAGTTGCTGGCCATGCGGTTGGCCCCGTGCAGGCCGGTGAAGCTGGTTTCGCCGATGGCGTACAGCTCGGCCACATCGGTCAGTCCACTCGGGTCGACCACCACCCCGCCGCAGGTGTAGTGCGCTGCCGGTACCACCGGAATCGGCTCGCGGGTGATATCGATGCCGAAGCTCAGGCAGCGCTCGAACACGGTGGGGAAGTGCTCGCGGATGAACGACGCCGGTTTGTGGCTGATATCCAGATAGACACAATCCAGCCCCAGGCGCTTCATCTCATGGTCGATGGCCCGGGCGACGATGTCCCTGGGGGCCAGCTCGGCCCGTTCATCGAAGCGCGGCATGAAGCGGGTGCCGTCGGGCAGCTTCAATACCGCACCTTCGCCGCGCAGGGCTTCGGTAATCAGAAAGCTCTTGGCCCTGGGGTGGTACAGGCAGGTGGGGTGGAACTGGTTGAATTCCATGTTGGCCACCCGGCAACCGGCGCGCCAGGCCATGGCGATGCCATCCCCCGAGGCGCTGTCCGGGTTGCTGGTGTACAGATACACCTTGCTCACGCCGCCGGTGGCGAGCACGGTAAAGCGCGCGCCGAAGGTTTCCACATGGCCGCTGTCACGGTTGAGCACATAGGCGCCCAGGCAACGGTTGCCGGGCATACCGAGCTTGGCACTGGTGATCAGGTCGATGGCGACCCGGTTCTCCAGCAGGGTGATGTTGGCGTGGGCCTGGGCCTGGTGCAGCAGGGTGTTGAAGATCGCCGCGCCGGTGGCGTCGGCCGCATGGATGATGCGTCGGTGACTGTGACCGCCCTCGCGGGTCAGGTGAAAGCCTTCGGTTTCGCTGCCATCCTCGCGCCGCTCCCGGGTAAAGGGCACCCCCTGCTGCACCAGCCAGCCGATGGCGTCGCGGCTGTCGCCGACAATCTGCCGCACGGCATCCTCGTGGCACAGACCGGCACCGGCAATCAGGGTATCCTGCACATGGGCGTCCACCGTGTCGCTGTCATCCAGCACTGCAGCCACACCACCCTGGGCCCAGAAGGTCGAGCCTTCGGAGAGCTGACCCTTGCTCAGCACGCCGACGCGCATCCGCTCGGCCAGATGCAGCGCCAGGGTCAGGCCTGCCGCACCGCTGCCGATTACCAGTACATCAAACTGCTGTTGTCGGGCCATGGTGATCTCGT
Source organism: Gammaproteobacteria bacterium (assembly GCA_012735335.1). Classification (GTDB taxonomy): domain Bacteria; phylum Pseudomonadota; class Gammaproteobacteria; order Pseudomonadales; family Pseudomonadaceae; genus Halopseudomonas. The sequence continues at coordinate 15,340 of JAAYHO010000003.1, read as the reverse complement.
GTTGTTGAGGGCGCTGGGACAGCCCGGGGTATATGGATGAGTCAGGCCGGTATTATAGAAGCGGGGCAGCCCGCAGTAATACCCCTGCCACCGGCATTGCGGCTCCCGTGATTGCTGAATATCATCGGGGCAACTGGCGGTCGCGGAACTTTTGCCGCCCGGCAAGCTCTTATTGCTGAACCTGAGTGAGGGGAGAACTTTTGGTTACATTGCGAGTCTATCGCCTTGGAATGAGTCCGTCGGGTCAGCGCGGTGGTACCGCAACATGACCGTACACACCGACCAGCAGTTGGTCGAGAGGGTGCAACAGGGAGACAAGCGAGCTTTCGATCTGCTGGTGCTCAAGTACCAGCACAAGATCCTCGCCCTGGTTACACGCTTTGTGCACGATTCGCATGAGGCGCAGGACGTGGCCCAGGAAGCGTTCATCAAGGCCTATCGGGCCCTGGCGAACTTCAGGGGTGATAGCGCGTTTTATACCTGGCTGTATCGCATAGCGATCAATACTGCCAAGAATTACCTGGTAGCGAGGGGGAGACGTCCGCCGGACTCGGATATTGCCGCAGAGGACGCCGAATATTATGACGGCGACAGCGCCCTGAAGGATATTCATTCTCCGGAACGGGAACTGCTGCGCGATGAAATCGAGCAGATGGTCAACCGCACCTTGCAATTGTTGCCGGAAGATTTGCGCATGGCGCTAACTTTGCGTGAATTTGAAGGTCTCAGTTATGAAGATATAGCCAATGTTATGGAGTGTCCGGTGGGTACAGTGCGGTCAAGGATATTCAGAGCGCGTGAAGCCATCGATAAAGCCCTGAAACCGCTGTTGGAAGCGTGATTTCCAGGGGGAACCGTGACGGCCTGTGGGGCCTTTTTGACAGAGGTAGATTCAATGACTAACGAATCCTTGCGCGAATCTCTTTCCGCGCTCATGGATGACGCGGCAGAACAACTGGAAGTGCGCCGTGTTCTCCATGCCAGCGAACAGGATCCGGAGATACGTCGTAGTTGGGAACGATACCAGCTGGCGCGTTCGGTCATGCACAAGGAGCCGTGGCAGACAGGGGTGGACCTGTCGACCGGGATCGCTGCCGCACTGGCCGATGAACCGTCGCTGCAGGTGAAGCCGAGCCCCGGCGCATCCCGTTGGAAGACCCGCCTGGGGCGCGTCGCCGTAGCCGCATCGGTTACTGTTGCGGTGCTGGTCGGCGTACGCATGGTCAACCATGATCCGGCGGTGGATAACAGTATGGCGTCGGTTGAGCGTACCGCAGTCCCGACCGTCAGTGCGCCGGTGATTCCTGCAGCCAGTCCGGTAGGCGCCGGTGCAGTGCTGGCAGGTTTTGCCTCCCATGCGGATCGGGTGTCCCAGGTACCGACCAGTGAGCCTTCCGCCTGGCAGGAGCAGCGTATCGACAACTATCTGCGACGGCATGCGGAGAACAACGCGCAGTCGGCACCCCAACTGGTGCCTTATGCCCGCGCAGCGAGCCTGGAAAATAACTAGTGCCCCGATTGCAAGGCGTTCTCGGGTGGTTGGGAATGACCACCCTGTTGATTAGCGCTCCACCCTTGTGGGCTGAAGACAGCAGCCGCTGGCTGGAGCGTATGGCGCAGGCTGTGCTGGAGCAGAGTTACCACGGCTCCTACATCTATGAGCGCTCGGGTATCTTCACCACCCAGGACATCTGGCGGCAGGTGAGTGATGAGGGCATCAACGAACGCCTGGTGCAGACCGCTGGTCGACAGCAGGAATGGGTAAGGTATAACGGCCAGCTGGTCTGCAGTACCAATCCGGCGTTGGCCCACAGCCGCAATCCCAACAGTATTTCTCCCCTGACCATCAATTCCCGTCAACTGGCCGAGTGGTACAACCTGCGCATGCTGGGCGGTACGCGTATCGCCTCGCGCCCGGTAACGGTGATTGCGGTACAGCCCCGGGATGGTTTTCGTTACGCCCATGAGCTGTATATCGATAACGAAACCGGTCTGATGCTCAAGTCGCTGCTGGTTGATGACAGTCGCGAGTTGCTTGAGCGCTTTCAGTTCGCCAGCATTTCATTCGATGAGCAGGATTACACCGAAGGGCTGGAGCCCAGCAGCTCCTGTCTGGAAGTGACGGTGGCTCAGGTGCCCGAGGATGTGGCAGTGCCCTTCTGGGAGCCTGCCTGGCTGCCTCCGGGGTTCATTCTCAGCGGCCGCGAGCTGCAGGCCATGCAGGGCAGCGACAAGTTGATCGCCTCACAGAGCTATACCGATGGCCTGGTCAGTTTCACGCTGTTCGTCGAGCCACTGGGTCGCGACAGCCTGGCCGAGGATCTGCGGACCCAGCTCGGGCCGACGGTGGCCATCAGTCGGAGGATGATGGCGGCGGATGACCTGTTCCTGGCCACTGTCGTGGGTGAGATTCCACCCCGTGCCGCTGAACGTATTGCCGACTCGCTGAGCCAGGAGCTCACCGGGGGGACGCCGTGATCGAGGAGCGGGGCCGGATTCTCAGTGTCGAGCAGGGCGCCGTATGGGTGGAGACGATACGCCGCAGTGCCTGTGACAGCTGCCAGGCGCGCAACGGTTGCGGTCAGTCGGTGTTGCAACGGTTTGGATTGGGCGCGCGACAGGGCTTTATCCGGGTCATCGATGATCAGCCGGGGAGCTCCTACCAGCCAGGCGAAGAAATCATTATTGGCATACCGGAGAACGCGGTGGTGTCCGGCTCGGCGGTGATCTACCTGATTCCGCTGCTGGCGCTGTTTGCTGCAGCGTTACTGGCTCAGGCTCTCGGGGCCGGTGAGCCGGTGACCATTGTGGCGGGCCTCTTCGGTATGGGTATCGGTTTTGCCGTAGTACGCTGGCATGGCCGTCGCTCGGTCAGTAACCCGGCATTCATGCCCAGGGTTCTGAAGCGGGCGATGGCGCCTGTCGGCGTGGTCAGCGATATACGAGAAAGGAGTGAATACTGATGAACGCAGTACAGCGATGGTTGCTGGTAGTAGTGGGTGCCTGCCTGTTGAGCTGGCAGTCGATGGCCGTGGCGCAGTTGCCGGACTTTACCGAACTGGTGGAGGAGGCTTCCCCGGCGGTAGTGAATATCAGTACCCGGCAGAATGTTACCCGCCGTGCCAGCATGGGGCCCATGATGCCCGATCTGGAGGGGTTGCCGCCGATCTTCCGCGAGTTCTTCGAGCGCAGCTTCCCGGATGGTTCGCAATCCGCTCCCCAGCGCCAGGCCCAGTCGCTGGGTTCGGGTTTCATCATTTCCAAGGACGGCTATGTGCTGACCAACAACCACGTGGTCAGCGATGCCGATGAGATCTTCGTGCGTCTGTCCGACCGCCGTGAGCTGGAAGCGACCCTGGTCGGTGCCGATCCGCGTTCGGATCTGGCACTGCTCAAGGTGGATGCCGGTGGCGATCTGCCGGTGGTGCGCATGGGCAAATCCGCTGAGCTGAAGACCGGTGAGTGGGTCTTGGCCATCGGCTCGCCGTTCGGCTTCGAGTACTCGGTGACCGCCGGTATCGTCAGCGCCAAGGGCCGCAGTCTGCCCAATGAGAGCTATGTACCCTTCATCCAGACCGACGTGGCGATCAACCCCGGTAACTCCGGCGGCCCGCTGTTCAACCTGGCTGGTGAAGTGGTGGGGATCAACTCGCAGATCTTTACCCGTTCCGGTGGTTTCATGGGCCTGTCCTTCGCCATCCCGGTGGATGTGGCCATGGATGTGGTCGAACAGTTGAAGAAGGACGGTACCGTACGCCGGGGCTGGCTGGGTGTGGTGATTCAAGAGGTCAACAAGGACCTGGCCGAGTCCTTCGGTCTGGCCCGTCCGGCCGGTGCACTGGTCGCACAGATCATGCCTGATGGCCCCGGCGCCAAGGGCGGCCTGCAGGTGGGCGACGTGATCCTCAAGCTGAATGATCAGGACATCGTCATGTCCTCGGATCTGCCCCATGCGGTCGGTCGCCTGCGCCCGGGCGAGAAGGCCAGCATGCAGATCATGCGCAATGGCAAGCGTCAGCAACTGACCGTGGAAATCGGTGCGCTGCCGGATGATGGTGCGCTGGCGGCAGGTGCGCCGTCACCCAACGCCCCGGCGGCGACCGACAATCGCCTGGGGCTGGCGGTGGTCGAGCTGACCGACGAGCAGAAGAAAACACTGGATCTGAATAACGGTGTGGTGGTGCGTGAAGTGCGCCCCGGCCCGGGTGCGATGATCGGACTGCGTCCCGGCGATGTGATCACCAACCTGAACAACCAGCTGATCCAGTCCGCTGCGGATTTTGAAAAGATCGCCAGCAAACTGCCGGTCAACCGCTCCATCTCCCTGCGGGTGATCCGCCAGGGTCGGGCCAGCTACATTACCTTCCGTCTGTCCGAATAAGCGGACGCTCGGCAGCACAGGGCAGCGCCTTCGGGGGGCTGCCCTGTCGGCACAGATGGCGCAGGGCAATGGAATCGGGTACACTCGCGGGCTGTTTTCGGGGGAGCCCCCGGTCACCGCCATGTCTGGCAAACCACGTCTGTCTGGAAGAACCCTGCAGTGAGCGACCTCAGCCTGATCCGCAACTTTTCTATTATTGCCCACATCGACCACGGCAAGTCGACGCTTGCCGACCGCTTCATTCAGATCTGCGGTGGTCTGACCGAGCGCGAAATGGCGTCTCAGGTGCTGGACTCCATGGATCTGGAGCGTGAGCGCGGTATTACCATCAAGGCGCACAGCGTCACCCTGCATTACACCGCGCGGGACGGCAAGACCTACCAGCTCAACTTCATTGATACCCCCGGCCACGTCGACTTCCATTACGAGGTCAGCCGCTCGCTGGCTGCCTGTGAAGGTGCACTGCTGGTGGTGGATGCCGCCCAGGGCGTGGAAGCGCAGTCGGTTGCCAACTGCTACACCGCCATCGAGCAGGGCCTGGAAGTGATGCCGGTGCTGAACAAGATCGACCTGCCGCAGGCCGAGCCGGAGCGGGTCAAGGCGGAAGTGGAAAGTGTCATCGGTATCGACGCCACCGACGCGGTAACCTGCAGTGCCAAGAGCGGCATGGGCGTCGAGGATGTGCTGGAGCGCCTGATCGCCGTCATCCCGCCGCCGGTCGGCGAGATCGATGCGCCGTTGCAGGCGCTGATCATCGACTCCTGGTTCGACAACTATCTGGGTGTGGTGTCGCTGGTGCGGGTCAAGCAGGGCAGCATCAGGAAGGGCGACAAGGTACTGGTCAAATCCACCGGCAAGATCCACCAGGTCGACAGCGTTGGTGTGTTCAACCCCAAGCATACCGAGACCGCCGACCTCAAGGCCGGTGAAGTGGGCTTCATCATCGCCGGTATCAAGGATATCCAGGGCGCCCCGGTGGGCGACACCCTGACCCTGTCCAGCACCCCGGATGTGGAAGTGCTGCCGGGCTTCCAGAAGGTGCAGCCGCAGGTGTATGCCGGGCTGTTCCCGGTCAGCTCGGATGACTTCGAGGATTTCCGCGACGCGCTGGAAAAACTCACCCTCAACGACGCCGCCCTGCAGTACGAACCGGAAAGCTCGGACGCCCTGGGTTTCGGTTTCCGCATCGGCTTCCTCGGCATGCTGCACATGGAGATCATCCAGGAGCGGCTCGAGCGCGAGTACGATCTGGATCTGATCACCACCGCGCCCACGGTGGTCTTCGAGGTGGTGAAGAAGGATGGCGAGATCATCTATGTGGACAACCCCACGCGCCTGCCCGACCCGGCACTGATCGAGGAAATGCGCGAGCCCATCGTCCGCGCCAATATTCTTGTGCCCCAGGATCATCTGGGCAGCGTCATAACCCTGTGCATCGAGAAACGGGGTGTACAGCGGGACATGGTATTCCTCGGTTCACAGGTGCAGGTGTCCTACGACCTGCCGATGAACGAGGTGGTACTGGACTTCTTCGATCGGCTCAAGTCCGTCAGTCGTGGCTATGCTTCGCTGGATTATGCCTTCGATCGCTTCCAGGCGGCCAAGCTGGTGCGCCTGGATGTGCTGATCAACAACGAGAAGGTCGATGCGCTGGCGCTGATCGTGCACCGCGACAACTCGGCCTTCAAGGGGCGTCAGCTGGTCGAGAAGATGAAAGAACTGATTCCCAGGCAGATGTTCGATGTTGCCATTCAGGCCGCCATGGGCGGTCAGATTGTTGCCCGCTCCACGGTCAAGGCGCTGCGCAAGAACGTGCTGGCCAAGTGTTACGGCGGTGACGCCAGCCGCAAGAAGAAGCTGCTGGAGAAACAGAAAGCGGGCAAGAAGCGGATGAAGCAGGTCGGCAACGTGGAAATTCCCCAGGAAGCCTTCCTCGCCGTGCTGAAAGTAGACAACTAAGGGCATCGCAAGACTGACTATGCATATCAACTTTCCGCTGTTGCTGGTGATTGCCGTGGCCGTCACCGGCCTGTTGGCGCTGTTTGATCGAATCTGGCTGGCGCCCCGCAGACGCAGTGCCATTGCCGCCTACCAGGCGCAGGTAAGCACGCCGGACATCGATACTCTGCAACGGCTCAACAAGGAACCGCTGCTGGTCGAATATGGTAAGTCGTTCTTCCCGGTACTGGCGGTGGTGCTGATCCTGCGTTCCTTTCTGGTCGAGCCGTTCCAGATTCCCTCCGGCTCGATGAAGCCAACGCTGGAGATCGGTGACTTCATTCTGGTCAACAAGTTTTCCTACGGCATCCGTCTGCCGGTGCTGGAAACCAAGATCATCCCCATCGGCGATCCCCAGCGCGGCGATGTCATGGTGTTCCGCTATCCGAATGATCCGCGTATCAACTACATCAAGCGGGTGGTCGGGCTGCCCGGCGACCGCATCGGCTATGCCAACAAGCAGCTGACCGTCAATGGCGAGCTGGTACAGCGCGAGCTGCTGCGCACCCTGCCCGATGATGAAGTCCCGGCCGGTCACCCATTGCAAGCGCTGGCCAATGTCGATATATACCAGGAGAGGTTGGGCGACGCGTTGCACGAGGCGCGCTACAAGGCCGTGTCGCAGACCCCGCCCGCCCGCGAGTGGGTAGTGCCGGAAGGGCATTACTTCATGGTTGGCGACAACCGTGACAACTCCAACGACAGTCGTTACTGGTCCGCCGCCAGTATGCCGCAGGAGTTGTGGGGTATGGTTCCGGACAATTATATTGTCGGCAAGGCCTTTGCAGTATGGATGCACTGGCCGGAACCAAAAATGAGGAACCTGCCGAGTTTTTCCAGGGTCGGGCTGATCGAATAGCAGGATGGGCCGGATGGCCATCAGCCAGGGATAGTGGCAGTACACGATTTCAACAACGGACGTACGAGGTTATCCATGCGCCATTCTCAGAAAGGCATGTCTTTTTTCGGTTGGCTGGCGGTTATCGCGTTGGTGGTATTCGGCGCAGTGATTGTCATGAAACTGGCTCCTATCTACCTGGACCATTTTGCCCTGCGCAAGATAGTGACATCGATAAACGAAGACCCGAGTCTGAAGATCGGCTCGCTGCGTGATATGCACGCACATATCAACAAGGGCATGCAGGTCAACAGCATCCGCGACATCAAGGCTGATGAAGCCATTGAGGTCACTGCCAGCGGCGCTGACACCTATACTGTGATCATCAAGTATGAGGTGCGATCACCCCTGTTGAACACCGTGGACCTGCTGGTTCACTTTGATGAAACCCATATTGTCAGACCACTGAAGTGAGCAACAAGCTAGACCGACTGGAAAGAAAGATAGGATACAGTTTCAGCAACCAGGATCTGCTGGTGCTGGCGCTGACTCACCGGAGTCTGGGTGGGCGCAATAACGAGCGCCTGGAGTTTCTGGGCGACTCGATTCTCAACTTTGTTGCGGCCGAAGCGTTGTTCGAACGCTTCCCGCAGGCCCGTGAAGGCCAGCTGTCCCGCCTGCGGGCACGGCTGGTCAAGGGCGTCACCCTGGCCGAACTGGCCAAGGGCTTCGATCTGGGCGAGCACCTGCGTCTGGGCTCGGGTGAACTCAAGAGCGGCGGCTTCCGCCGTGAGTCCATTCTTGCCGATACCACCGAAGCCATCATCGGTGCCATTTACCTGGACAGCGGTATGGATGCCGCCCGTGAGCGGATCCTGGTATGGCTGGCCAGTCGTATCGACAGCCTGACTCTGGTGGACAACAACAAGGATCCGAAAACCCGTCTGCAGGAATACCTGCAGGGCCAGCACAGCGAACTGCCGCAATACGAGGTGGTCGATATCAGTGGCGAGGCGCATTGCCGGACTTTCCGGGTCGAATGCAGGGTAGAACTGATGACCGGCAAGACCTTCGGCGTCGGCAACAGCCGTCGCCTGGCCGAACAGGAAGCCGCCAGACAAGCGCTGATTGCCATGGGCGTGGAGAAATCGAATGACTGATGCAACAGCACCGCGTTGCGGCCATATTGCCATTGTGGGTCGGCCCAACGTCGGCAAATCGACCCTGCTCAACCATATCCTCGGGCAGAAGCTGGCGATTACCTCGCGCAAGCCGCAGACCACCCGGCACACCCTGCTCGGCATCAAGACCGAAGGCAATGTGCAGGCCATCTATGTCGATACCCCCGGTCTGCACAAGGATGCCGAGAAGGCGCTCAACCGCTTCATGAACAAGAGCGCTGCCCAGACCCTGCGCGAAGTGGATGTGGTGCTGTTCGTGGTGGATCGCATGCGCTGGACCGAAGAAGACGAGATGGTCTGGAACAAGGTGCGCCACCTCGAGTGCCCGGTGCTGATGGTGGTCAACAAGGTTGACCGGCTGGAGGACAAGAAGGATCTGCTGCCGCACCTGGAGTGGCTGGCAGGGCAGATGCCGAATGCCGAAATCGTCCCCATTTCGGCGCTCAATGGCGGCAACATCGACACGCTGGAGCGGCTGGTGGGCGAGCGTCTGCCGGAGAGCGAGCACTTCTATCCCGATGACCAGCTCACCGACCGCAGCTCACGCTTCCTCGCCGCCGAGCTGGTGCGCGAGAAAGTCATGCGCCAGCTGGGTGCCGAAGTGCCCTATCAGGTGGCGGTGGAAATCGAGCAGTTCAGACAGGAAGGCAAGATCCTGCATATCCATGCGCTGATCCTGGTCGAGCGCGAAGGCCAGAAGAAGATCATCATCGGTGACGGCGGGGCGCGGATGAAGAAGATCGGCCAGGAAGCCCGGCTGGACATGCAGAAACTGTTCGGCAGTAAGATCATGCTCAACCTGTGGGTCAAGGTGAAGCGTGGCTGGTCGGATGATGAGCGGGCGCTCAACTCGCTGGGTTATCGTTTCGACTGAGCATGAGCTCCGCCCTCGGTCCTGCCTATGTACTGCACAGCCGCGCGTACCGCGACAGCAGCGCGCTGGTCGACCTGCTCACCCTGCATCAGGGGCTGCAGCGGGTAGTCTGGCGCGGTGCCCGGGGCCAGCGCCGCAAGCTCACGCCCCAGCCCTTCGTGCCACTGCTGGTGGGCATGACCGGGCGCAGTGAGCTCAAGACCCTGACCCAGGCCGAGATCGCCGGCCGCTTTGCCCTGTTGCAGGGCCAGACCCTGTTCAGCGGCATGTATCTGAATGAACTGCTGGTGCGCCTGCTGGTTCCCGCTGATCCCCAGCCCATCCTGTTTGCCGCCTACCAGCAGGCACTGGAGCAACTGGCCGCTGGTGCGGCGGTGGAGCCGCTGCTTCGTCGTTTCGAGTGGCAGCTGCTGGATAACCTGGGCTATGGTTTCAGTCTGACGCAGGACGCCCGCGGCCAGCCGGTGAACAGCCAGCGCCGTTACCTGTGGCACGCCGCCGACGGCCTGCAGCCGCTGGAGGATGCGCTGCTCGGCGATGCCGGGCTGCCCGGCGCGGCGCTGCTGGCGATGGCCGCCGATGACTGGAGTGCGGTCAGCACGCTGCGGGCGGCCAAACAATTGATGCGCCAGGCACTGGGTGTGCATCTGGGCGACCGTCCACTGGTCAGCCGCACCCTGTTTGCCCGGCAACCCCCTGCTACTAAAGGAGAGCAACAGTGACTCACCCCCAACGTGTACTGCTCGGCGTGAATATCGATCATGTGGCCACCCTGCGCCAGGCCCGGGGCACCCGTTATCCGGACCCGGTACAGGCGGCCATCGAAGCCGAACAGGCCGGTGCCGACGGTATCACCATCCATCTGCGGGAGGACCGTCGACACATCCAGGAACGTGACGTGCGCCTGCTCAAGCAGGTGATGCAGACCCGCATGAACCTGGAAATCGCGGTGACCGATGAGATGCTGGCCTTCGCCGGGGAGATCCGTCCGGAGCATGTGTGTCTGGTACCGGAGCGCCGTGAGGAGCTGACCACCGAAGGCGGTCTGGATGTGGCAGGTAACCTGGCGCACATCCAGCAGGCGGTGGAGCGCCTGAGCGGGTACGGTTGCGAGGTGTCGCTGTTCATCGATGCCGATCCCCGGCAGATCGAGGCCGCCCGCCACGCCGGTGCGCCGGTGATCGAGCTGCACACCGGGCATTATGCCGAGGCCAGTGGAGCCGAACAGACCAAAGCGCTGCAGCGTATCCGTGAAGGCGTGGCCTATGCGCAGAAGCTGGGGCTGGTGGTCAATGCCGGGCATGGCCTGCATTACCACAACGTCGAGCCGATTGCGGCGATTGCCGGGATCAACGAGCTGAATATCGGTCACGCCATCATCGCCCGGGCGCTGTTCTCCGGGTTGGCCACGGCGGTGGCGGATATGCGCGCGCTGCTGATGACCGGTGAAGCCTGCCAGTGATCATCGGCATCGGCACCGATCTGGTCCTGCTCAGTCGCATCGAAGCCGTGATGGAGCGTCAGGGCGAGCGCTTTGCCCAGCGCATCCTGACCCCCGCCGAGCTGCAGCGGTTTCGCAGTCACTCCCAGCCTGCCCGTTACCTGGCCAAGCGCTACGCGGCCAAGGAGGCGATTCTCAAGGCGCTGGGTACCGGGCTGGCCAAGGGCATGTCCTGGCAGCACATGCAGATCGATAACGACGCCCAGGGGGCGCCCTTCGTGACCCTCAGCGGGGTTGCCCTGCAGCGCCTGCAGCAGGGTGGTGGCGGGCGCATGCTGCTGTCCCTGAGTGATGAACGGGAGCAGGCCCTGGCCTTTGCCCTGTGGACCAGTGACTGAGACAGCCGCGCTCAGCGGCTGATTTCGGCGCAGGCCTCGCGCAGCCGCTCGATGGCCTGCAGCAGCGCCTCGATGGCCGGCTGACTGTCCTCACCCTTCTTCAGGCGGTTTTCCGCCTCCAGACAGCAGGCGCGTAACTGGGGCACACCGCAATAGCGGCTGGCTCCGTGCAGCTTGTGCACTATCTCACGCAATTGACTCTGATCACCGGCCTCCCGCGCTGCTCGAATCCGGCGAGCATCTTCGGGCAGGCCGTCGAGCAGCATCTGCAGCATATCCCTGGCCAGGTCCGCCTTGCCCGCTGCCAGTTGCAGGCCTTCGTCGGCATCCAGAACGACGGGAGTTGGCGGGTTGGCCGGATTCGGCGTTTTTTTCTGCGGCTGAGATGGTGGCTGCGCTGCGCTCGGTGTCGGTGGGCGCTCGACCGGTGCGGGTTTCAGTGGCAGGGCCAGCACCGGGGCCCGCTCGCCGGCCTGCATCAGCATGCCGGTCCATTTGTTCAGGGTCTGGCGCAGTTGCTCGGCGGTGATGGGCTTGGTCAGGTAATCGTTCATGCCGCACTGCAGCAGCTGGCGGCGCTCGCTGTCCAGCGCATGGGCGGTGAGAGCGATGATGGGCACCGGGTCGAAACCGGCAATTTCCTCGCGCAGGCGCAGCTCGCCGGTGGTCTGACGGCCATCCATACCTGGCATCTGCACATCCATGAAAATCAGATCCACCTGCTGCTCGGTGAGAATGTCCAGCGCTTCCTCGCCGCTGTGGGCCAGCAGCGCTGTGACGCCGATATCCGCCAGAAAAACTTCCAGCAGACGCAGGTTGGCTGGCTGGTCATCGACACAGAGCACCCGGGGCGTCTGCGCCAGCTGGCGCGGGATGGGCAGGCGGGCCGGCTGGTCGCTGAGCAATTGCAGCGCGGCACGGTACAGCTTGCGGGTATTCACCGGCTTGGACAGCGTCTGGCACATGGAGCGCGGCAGGCGGTCGAGCAGTGGGTAGTGCTCCGTGGTATCGGTGAGCATGATGGTCTTGCAGATATTCAGCTCCGACCACTGGCGGGCCAGTTCCAGGGTTTCCCCCGGGGGTGTGGCCGAGTGGCGGGTGCTGATCAGTGCCAGCTGCAGCGAGTCGTCCCGGTGGGTGGGGGAGGTCAGCGCCTCGTGCAGCTCCCGGGTGTCATCGAACATGCGCACCGACAGACCGATGTTCTCCAGACTGTGCAGCAGCATCTGGCGGCTCAGCAGCTGGGGCTCGACCAGCGCCGCGCGCAGGCCGAGCAGCGGCCGCTCCGGCAGATCATCCTCGCCATGGGCCGAGCGGCCCAGGCGCAGGGTCAGCCAGAACTCGGAACCTTCACCGGGCTGGCTGCGCAGGCCGATCTCGCCCTGCATCTGTTCCACCAGCCGCTTGGAAATCACCAGCCCCAGCCCGGTACCGCCGGTCTGCCGGGAGATCGAGTTGTCCGCCTGGCTGAAGGCCTTGAACAGCGCCTTCTGCTGGGTCGGCGACAGGCCCACGCCGGTGTCGTTGACGCTGATGCGCAGCAGTACCTGATCGGCATCCTGCTGTTCGGCCATGACCCGCACGCTGACCGAGCCCTCGTGGGTGAACTTGATCGCATTGCTGATCAGGTTGGCAAGGATCTGCTTCAGTCGCATCGGGTCGCCGCTGAGCCCCAGCGGGGTGTCGCGGTAGATGATGCTGACCAGCTCCAGTCCCTTGTCGTGGGCGCTGGGGGCCAGCATGGTCAGGGTCTCGTCGATCAGGTCGCGCAGGTTGAACGCCAGGTTCTCCAGCACCAGTTTGCCCGCTTCGATCTTGGAGAAATCGAGAATCTCGTTGATGATTGCCAGCAGACTGTCGGCGGACTTGCCGATGGTGGTCAGATACTCCTGCTGGCGGCCGGACAGTTCGCTGCGCTGCAGCAGACTGGAAAAGCCGAGGATGCTGTTGAGCGGGGTGCGCAGCTCGTGGCTCATGTTGGCGAGGAACTCGGACTTGATGCGGCTGGCCTCCTGTGCAGTCTTGCGCGCCAGGTCCAGCTCGATGTTCTGGATCTCGATGGTTTCCAGGGTCTGGCGCAGGTCCTCGGTGGCCTGATCGATATTCTGCTGCAGCTCGCCCTGGGCGCTCTGCATGGTCTGTGCCATATCGTTGATGCCCCGGGCCAGATCATCCAGCTCGCGGCTGCTCTGCTCCTCCAGCCTGATATCGAAATGGCCTTGACTGATCTGTCCGATGGCCGCATTCAGGCGCAGGATCGGCTGGGTAATACGACGACCCATGATGGATACCACGGCGGCGGTCAGGGCCAGCCCGAGGATGATGGTTACCAGGGTGGCCAGCAGTCCCTGATACTGGCGGATAAGGGTGTTGCCATGGCTCAGCTCCACCTCCAGCCAGCCGAGCAGGCTGTCCGGCTCGATATGCGGGTAGTCCTGGCGGTGGGCCAGGTCGACACTGGCCAGCAGGGGCAGCATGAAGCGGGTACTGTGTTCGCCCCGGTGGATCTGCAGGCCGGTGCCCGCCGCCAGCTCCACATCGGTGAGTGGCGGGCCGGCTGGCTGCATCTTCGGCCCGCGATGCTCCAGGGCGTCCATGGCCACGTCGTAGACGGTCAGGGCTCGCACATCAGTGTAGTTCAGAGCAGCATACAGGGTGGCCCCCAGCGGAGCGTGGTTGCTGGTGAGCAGGGCGCTGGCGGCGGGCCGTTGCAGATATTCGACGGTCATCAGCCCGCGTTGCAGCAGCTGCTGTTCGGTATCCCTGAGCTGCTGCCAGCTGAAATAGCCGCCGATCACCAGTGCCATCAGGGCGGTGGGCAGCAGCGTCATCAGCAACAGGCGTGCCTTGACGCCCAGGTTTGGCTGACGTTTCATCGCAGACTTATTCAATATGTGCATCCCTTTCCCGGTTGCCGTTATCATAGATCGAAATGCACAACCGGGGCATCCGCCCGGTTGGTTCCCGAAGGATGTACGATGACTAGCGAGTTTCCAACCATTGCCGATTGCGTCGGCAATACCCCTCTGGTGCGCCTGCAGCGCATGACCGGCAATACCAGCAACACCATTCTGCTCAAGCTCGAAGGCAACAACCCGGCGGGCTCGGTGAAGGATCGCCCGGCGTTGTCGATGATCCGTCTGGCCGAGCAGCGCGGCGACATCCAGCCCGGTGATACCCTGATCGAGGCCACCTCCGGCAATACCGGCATCGCCCTGGCCATGGCCGCGGCGATCATGGGCTACCGGATGATCCTGATCATGCCGGAGAACTCCAGTGACGAGCGCAAGTGGGCGATGGCCGCCTACGGTGCCGAACTGATTCTGGTGAGCAAGGAAGAGGGCATGGAAGGGGCCCGGGATCTGGCGTTGAAGATGTACAGCGAAGGCCGGGGCAAGGTGCTGGATCAGTTCGGCAACATGGACAACCCCGAAGCCCATTACGCCGGTACCGGCCCGGAAATCTGGCGTGATACCCATGGCCGGGTGACGCATTTCGTCAGCTCCATGGGCACCACCGGCACCATCATGGGCGTGTCGCGCTATCTCAAGGAACAGAATCCCGAGGTGCAGATCATCGGCCTGCAGCCCACCGAGGGGGCGGCGATTCCGGGTATCCGCCGCTGGCCGCAGGAATACCTGCCGAGCATCTTCGAGCAGCAGCGGGTGGACCGGGTGGTGGACATGAGCCAGCAGGAAGCCGAGGACACCATGCGCCGACTGGCCCGGGAAGAGGGCATCTTCTGTGGCGTCTCCTCCGGCGGCGCGGTAGCTGCGGCCCTGCGCCTGAATACCGAGGTGAGCAACGCGGTGATCGTGGTGATCATCTGTGACCGGGGCGACCGCTACCTGTCCACCGGGGTATTTGACAGCCAATCATGAACAGAGCCCGCAGCAAGTCCAGGCGTTCGGCGGATGCCCCGGCGGCGGTCGGTCAGCGTATCGAGCTGGCACTGGAGCGTCTGACCCATGATGGCCGGGGTATCGGCCGCTGGCAGGGACGCACGGTGTTCGTCGAGGGTGGTCTGCCCGGTGAGCAGGTGACCGCCCGGGTGGTGCGGGCGCGCAGCAAGCTGATCGAGGCGCGACTGGAAAGCCTCGCGGTGGCCAGCCCCGAGCGCCAGACTCCGGCCTGCCCGCATGTGGAGTTGTGCGGCGGCTGCAGCCTGCAGCATGTGCCGCAACAGCTGCAGCTGCAACTCAAGCAGCAGGCGCTGGCCCAGCAGCTGG
>JAAYHO010000023.1 GCA_012735335.1 Gammaproteobacteria bacterium | reverse complement strand
TACAGATCGACCGACCGGCACGACGAGCGTGTTTGCGAGGCCATGTCAATTAGGGCTTTGGAGCTGCAGAAGAGCGCATTGAACAACCAGCTCAACAGGAGAACCGCATGAACTACGACCCAAACTTGACGCTGTGCGGTCGCATGGCAAGGCAGAAGGTGCGCCTTACTTTTGGCGTATGGGAGTACCGCAAGACCGTGGAAGTTGAGGTTGGCGGGAATTGCACCGGTCTCACCGTGATCGACTGTGCCGCGGGTGCGGCTTACGAGCAGCTGGAGCAGCGTCCTTTCTACAACCATGACAGGGGCTGCGAAGACAGCTACGCGGTCATCGTCATGGAAAATGCGGATGGCGACACGCTTGATACGGGTGATGAGGATCTGCAAGGCGAGGACTGGTTGAAGGACATGCTGATCTCCGCCGAGATTATCAGCATTGAGCCAGGCAGCCTGTAAAGCCGCTCCCTCTGGCGGTTATCAGAGGGCATCGAGAAGCGCCTCGGCAGCGCATGCATAAGTCCCGGCTGCCTGGGCCGATCAGGTGGGGCGCTTCTCGATGCAGCCAAGCAGCCGCAATGCAGCCTCCGGGCGAGCAGCGGCGCGCTACCTGCATTACCCCGCCGCTCAACGGATGCGGCACGGCCTGCGACTGTCAGCGGGTGGTCACCCTTACGCCCAGCCCTGATTCTCCATACGGGCAAGCGCACCGCAGGTTAATCCGCCAGCCGGGTTTTGAATGTCACCTCTATACCGGCTCATCACCGGGGCGATTCGATGCGACTGGCCGGGCGTAACCGGCCTTCTCCCTCACCTCACCTTCCCAGATGCCATTGACCCAGTGGCATGCGCGAAGCAATGGAACTCAAGGAGAAGAACATGCTGTCACTCACCCGCCGCTCTGGCGAAACCATCATCATCACCGCCGGTGAGCACCAGATCGAGATCACTGTCCTGCGCATCGATGGCAACAAGGTGCGTATCGGCACCCGGGCACCGCAGGATGTCGCCATCGTCCGCAAGGAAATCGCCCACCGGCCGCCCAAAGGGCAGTCGTCATGATTACCCGGTACGGATGGCAGGGCCAGATCGGCCTGCTCAGCCCACGAGAGGTTGAGTTCACCCTGGCGGTAGCCGCAGGCCTGACGGATAAGCAGATAGCCCGCGAGGCCGGGTTGGCTCCGGACAGCGTCCGCAAGCGCATCGCCAACGCCATGTACAAACTCGGCGCCAGCAGGCGGGCGCAGCTGGTGGCCGAGGCCATCAAGCACGCCGTCATCACGCCCCTGGTACTGCTGCTGGCCATGCTCTGCATCAGCATCGGCGGCCACCCGGAGCCGCAACAGGACCGTCACGTCCGCACCAACATCACCCGCATCCGGCCCTACCGGCGTCCGGACTCGATCGTCACCCTCTTCCACTACCTGTGAGGTGTCCCATGTCATCAGCATTGATCCAGATCCACCCGGCCGGACGCCGAGTGTTGAGCAAGACCAGCTTCTGGAAGTTGACCCGTGACGGCCAGCTCGTCGGCTGGGCCAGTAGCTACCCCGCCGCGCAGGCCAAGGCTGCCACGCTGGCGGCGCGGGCCATGGCGAGCTGAGGAGGTGAGCCATGGCCATCAAGACGGTTTACCAGTGTTCCCGCTGCGAAGAAGTCCATAGCGGCTATTACGCTGCCGAGGAATGCTGTCAGCCGGAGGTTTACACCCTCTATCAGTGCCCGGAATGCAGCGACACGCACGAGACCAGGGCGGAAGCCGCTGACTGCTGTGACGCAGGGCCGATCCAGTGCCCATCCTGCACCAGGCTCTACACCGATGACGATATCGCGGCGGCAGCCATCGAGCTGACCGACCACTGCCCGGCCTGCAACCCCTTCTACAGCATCAGCCAGCAGCACGACATCGAGCGCCTGCACTACGACCGCACAGAGCTGCTCGGCTCCCTGGCCCACGGGGACAAGGGGCATCACAGCGCCAGCTGGTACGGATAATCACCCACTCCAGGAGGAACCATGCTCCAGCCACCCATTGACCAGAGCGCCAGCGCCAGCCTGGCGAAACAGGTCGAGCAGTACCTCGCCCAGGGCGGGCAGATCCAGCACCTGCCCGGCCCCACCTTCCCCGCACCGCCGCCACGCCGCGAGCCCAAGCGCCAGAGCGGCAGCGCCCAGCCCAAACGACGGGGCCGTACCAGCGCCAGCATCAAGCGCTACCAGGAATACGGCCCGCGTGTGCTCGAGCTGTTCGAGCGCGGCGATCCTCTGAAGCAAATAGCTCTGGCAGTGGGCCGATCAGAACCCTTCATTCTGCGCTGCCTGGACTGGCATGGCATCGATGGGCGCGCCACCCGGGCTGAGCAGAAGGTCAAGGCCAATGCTGGCTTTGTCGAGCAGCTGCGGGTGCTGGCCCGCGATGGCCACTCCATGCGGTACGCCGCCGAGCAACTGGACGCCAGCGCCAGCCGGGTCCGGTATCAGGCAGAGCGCAACGGGATTGAATTTCGGAGGTAGTGAAGGTGAGCACATTTGCCGTGTTTGGAATGAACCGCGCCCTGGCCGTCTCCATGGCCAGAAAGATAACCCCGGCCACCAGGGGGGGGGTAGAGATACCTCTTGAAGAGTGGGAGCAGGCTGTGAGCGATTACGCTGACGTGATCATGAGCGGCACACGCACAGCCCAGCTATGCCAACCCTTCGACGCCCCGCAGTTCGCACAGCAGTTCATGCAGCTGGTCCGCGAGCAGGATGACTGCCGGGATCTGCACGTCAAGGCCCGAACCGTCAAAAAGGATGCGTCGGGCAAACCTATGAAAACCAAAAAGGGCGCGCCGATGATGGGCTGGCAGCCCTGGAGTACCACAGCATGACCACCCATGACCCGCCCCGCCGCAGGCATTGGACAGCAGCAGACGAGGCCCGGCTCAGGGCCCTGTACCCGGACACTCCGATGCATCATCTGATGGTGATATTCGAGCGCACTGACCGGCAAATCTACGAAAAGGCGTACTCCCTCGGCCTCAAGCGCAGCGCTGAATATCTCGCCAGCCCCTCCAGCGGACGGACGCGACCCGGCAGCACCCGGGGCGGTGCAACACGCTTCCAGCCGGGGCTGGTGCCCTGGAACAAGGGCTTGAAGGGATTCAAGCCTGGTGGCCGCGCCAGAGAAACGCAGTTCAAGCCCGGGCAACTGCCGCACAACCACAACCCGATCGGCCATGAGCGGATCACCCGGGAGGGCTACCTGGAGCGCAAGATTACCGACACCCGCGTCACCCGGCACGACTATGTCGCGGTCCACCGCCTGGTATGGGAGCAGCACCACGGCCCTATCCCGCCGGGGCATGTCGTCGCGTTCCGCGATGCTGCACCCAGGCACACCAACATCACCATCGACCGGCTGGAGCTCATCGACAGAGCAGAGCTTGCCCGGCGTAATACCATCCACCGCTACCCGCCAGAAGTTAAGGCCGCCATCAGAAAGGTGGCGCGGGTTAAGCGCACGCTGCAGGAGAAGCTGAAAAATGAAAAGCCAGACTGACCTCATCGATCGCATGGCCAGGCTTATGGACTCGATCGAGAACGACACCGTCAGCGCAGAAAAAGCCGGAGCCATGATCAAGGCGGCAGACGTGGTGGTGCAGGTGATGAAGACCGAAGCCGCCGTCTACGCCGCCAGCCGGGGCGCGCTGATGCCCACCTTCACCCGGCTGGAAGCAGGCCTCCCACACGACCCGGAGGAAGCCGAGCAGGAGCGCGAACGCCAGCGCATTGCTGCGGAGAAGCAGGAACGGCAACGGAGGCTGGGACGGGCATGAGCACAAACCCCTTTTACAGCGGCACCTATTACGGACGCGACACCTATCACCTGACGGCTGATTGCCGCCTGCGTGCACTCCAGGAATTCACCCTGGAGCAGTGTCATGCAGCCCTGGAGCTGCCCGTCTTGCAAAAGACCGTGCGCACCGCCCTGGAGCGGCGCATCCGCAAACTGCAACAGGAGGCAGCATGCAGCCGCTGATCATCACCCACACCGTCGACTGGCGTGGGAGGCCATTAAGCATCGTCCACAACCTCCCCGGCCTCGATGCCGAGTTCCCGCCAGACAGGCTGGAGTCTCTGGGGCGCCAGCTCGTCTATGCCGCCCACGACGCAAGAACCGGAGCTCGAGGCGAGCACCAGTATCCGGATGACGCGGGAGTGCTCAGGCATGAAATGACACCGGCGTTTTTCGAATACCCCGGCGAGGCTGTGCCGGTGGATATGGACTGCGAGGGCGGATCACATGATTGAGCAGAACGAACAGCTGGT
>JAAYHO010000211.1 GCA_012735335.1 Gammaproteobacteria bacterium | reverse complement strand
GTGCCCGTGCCGAGGTGTCCATCGAGCCTATGTACAGCACCACCATCAACAACGCCGAACTGACCGAGCGCATGACGCCCGTGCTGGAGCGAGCCGCCGATGGCAAGGTTGCTACCGCCGAGCTGCCCGGTGCAGCGGAGGACTTCTCCTTCTTCGCCCAGCAGGCGCCGGGGCTCTATGTGTTCCTCGGCATCGCCCCGGACGGTCCGGACCCGGCCACCGCCGCGCCCAACCACAACCCCGCGTTCTTTGTTGATGAGAGCGCACTGGTAGTGGGCACCCGGGCCATGGCCATGCTGGCGGTGAATTTCCTCGCGCAGCAAGACTGAAGTCCTTCACCTCCCTTGTGTCGAGATGGAACTCGACACTCCCCCGGGAGGGACGAGCACCAGCTCGTCCAAAAGAGCAGCAGGACAGCTCGTCCATCGAGCTGGTGCTCGATGCTCCCAGAGTTATCGCCAGCCTGGAGGGCCGATCGCGGCCCGGCCGGGTTCCATCCCGGCCACTCGGGTCACCACCAACCCTCTGTGACAAACTCGAATCTCGTCCCCCATCACCCGACCTTCAGACAGTGGCATTCCCCGCCAATCTGGGCGAGCATAGCCGCCCATGACTTTCTCTACCGACACCCTTGCTCCCCTCCAGGCCCTGCAACAGGCGCTGGAACGAGGCTTCGTGCCCGATTCCGCCCAGCACCAGGCTGCCATGGCCCTGGATCAACTGCACCAGCAATTGCACAACCCGGACGGCCAGAGGCCCAACGGCGTCTACCTCTGGGGCCCGGTCGGCCGCGGCAAGACCTGGCTGATGGACGTGTTCCACAACAGCTTGCAGGTGCCCAGCCGCCGTCAGCACTTCCACCACTTCATGCAGTGGGTGCACCGACGCCTGTTCGAGTTGACCGGCACTGTCGATCCGCTACAGGTCATTGCCCGGGAACTGGCCGCAGAAGTGCAGGTGCTGTGTTTCGATGAGCTGTTCATCAATGATATCGGCGATGCCAGCATCCTCGGCCGCCTGTTCATCACCCTGTTTGATGAGGGACTGGTACTGGTCCTCACCTCCAACCAGCCACCGCATCAGCTGTACGAGCATGGGCATAATCGGGAGCGACTCCTGCCCGCGCTGGCAGCCATCGAACGGCATATGCAGGTACTGAATGTGGATGGCGGGCAGGATCATCGGCTGCATCCGGCGCAGGCCGTGCAACGTTACTGGGTCAAGGATACCGACGCGCTGGCTGCGCAGTTCCGGCAACTGTCCCAGGGAATGGATAGCAGCGCCGAGCCTATCGAACTGAATCACCAGACACTGCACCCGCTGTGGCACTGCGCCCATGCGGTCTGGTTCGATTTTGCCGGGCTGTGTGAACGGCCACTGGCGGCGCTGGACTTTATCGCCCTGTGCGACCGTTTCCCCGCCGTACTGCTGGGTCGGGTGCCGCGCCTGAGTGGCGCCACCGAGGAAGTACGCATCGCCCGGGGCACCGAGGACGCCGCCGAACAGGTCAAGGCCGGTGACCGGGTACTGCCCCCGCTGTCACGTCAGGACGACAGCGTACGGCGATTGATCGGGCTGGTGGACGAGTGCTACGACCGGCGGGTACCGCTGTATATCGAGGCAGACGTACCACTGGAGCAGCTCTACACCCAGGGCGCCCTGACCTTCCCCTTCCAGCGCACACTGAGTAGGTTGCAGGAAATGCAGTCGGTGCGTTTCCAGAGCCGCTGACGGCAAGCCAATGGAGTGCCGGGTTCCATCCTGGGAAGGACGAGCACCAGCTCGTCCAGCAGAGCAGCAGGATAGCCCGCTCATCGAGCTGGTGCTCGACGTTCCCAGGCAAAACCGGTCAATCGAAGTCACTCGCAGAGTGCCGCTCCGGCACCTGCTCGTCCAGCTCGCCCCAGGTGCGGTTGACCTTGCGGCCTCGTTGCACCGCCGGGCGTTGCTCGATTTCCTCGGCCCAACGCAGCACGTTGGTGTAAGTATGAGCTTCGAGAAATTCCGCAGCCTCATATACCCGGTTCGTCAGAATGCCCGCATACCACGGCCAGATAGCCATATCGGCGATGCTGTACTCCTCCCCGGCCACGTAGCGGTTATTCGCCAGTTGCCAGTCGAGCACATCCAGCTGACGTTTGGTTTCCATGGCAAATCGGTTGATCGGGTATTCGAACTTTTCCGGTGCGTAGGCATAGAAATGCCCAAAACCGCCGCCAACGAAGGGCGCGCTGCCGACCTGCCAGAACAGCCAGTTCATGCACTCGGTACGCCCCCGGATATCCTTCGGGATAAAGGCACCGAACTTCTCCGCCAGATACAGCAGGATGGAGCCGGATTCGAACAGGCGCAGCGGCGGGTCCATGCTGACATCCAGCAGCGCCGGAATCTTCGAGTTGGGGTTGATCTCGACAAAGCCGCTGCCGAACTGGTCGCCTTCGCTGATGCGGATCAGCCAGGCGTCATACTCGGCCTCGGTGATCCCCAGCTCCAGCAGCTCTTCGAGCATGATGGTGACCTTGACGCCGTTGGGCGTGGCCAGCGAATAGAGCTGCAGCGGATGCTTGCCCCGGGGCAGCTCGCGCTCATGGGTGGCTCCGGCAATGGGCCGGTTGATGCTGGCGAACTGGCCGCCGTTCTCCTGATCCCAGGTCCAAACCCGCGGTGGCACGTAGGCTGAATTGCTCATTTGATCCTCCCGATAGGTGGCCGGTCAGGTGTCGACCGACAACATCATTGGCAAGGATAGTACCCCCTGGCCGGGGGCACAGGCCACCACAGCCCGAG
>JAAYHO010000210.1 GCA_012735335.1 Gammaproteobacteria bacterium | reverse complement strand
GTAGTTGATTGTGCTTTATTTATCAGACTGATGAGATTGCGTCCGTCCAGCTAAAGACGGATGCTCCCATAACCTGATCCCTGCCGATTGACCGAGCCGAAACGACAATGACCAACAATAACCCCAACTTCTCCTGCACCCTCTCCCCGCGCTATACCGACCTGGACAACTGGCGTCATGTGAACAACTCGCGCATCTACCAGTTGCACCAGGAAGCCCGCATGCGCGCGCACCTGCAGCAGTTCGGCGCCGACGCCTGGTTCTCCGACGACGTGCGCCTGCGGCCCCGGCGCAGCAACACCCAGTTCCGCCAGGAAACCTTCTACGGCGAGGACCTGCGCGCCGAGGTCAGGATCGCCCACGTCGACCGCAGCGGCTTTCAGGTGATCAGCGAGCTGTACCAGGGCGAGCGCCATGTCGGCACCCAGCACACCCTGATGGGCGCCACCCAGCAGGGCAGCTGGACCGGCCTGCCGCCTGCGGTGCAGGAACGCCTGAGCGCACTGGCGAGCAACGAACAGACCCAACTGCCGGACACCACTTATCTGGACCACCTGCACCACGCCCACAACTTTCCGGTGCGCCAGCAGCTGACACCGCGCTTCTCGGATATCGACGCCGACAGCCAGCGCAGCGAAGCCGCACTGGGTCGCTATATGGAACAGGCGCGCTTCGGCGGCATCCGCCAGCTGGATTTCGAGGGGTTACGGGTGATGGTCGCGGCGGTGGATATCAGCTTCACCGACTACCACATGAGCTGGACCCAGGTGGAACTGGCCTCGGGCATCAGCCAGATCGGCAACAGCTCGTTCAGATTCACCGGCTGCGCCCTGCACAAGGGCGAAGTGCAGGCGGCGGCATCGAGTGTGATGGTGGTGATAGACCCGGCTACCGGCAGGCCCTCACCCATTCCGCTGGGATTGCGGGAGCAGTTGGAGGGGTGGTTGATCTGAGACGCCCCACCCCCTCTCCCGCTCAGCCCTGATCCCCACCCGCTACCGGCAGGATGGTGCCGGTGATGTAGTTGGCTGCATCCGAGGCGAGGAACAGGATGGGTTCGGCCTGTTCGTCCAGGGTGCCGTAGCGGCGCATGAAGCTGCTGTTGTTGGTCTGGTCGATCAGCGTCTGGTACCACTGCTGTTCGCGCTCGCCCTGCTCTTCCGTGTTACGCGGCGTCAGGCGTGGCGGGGCTTCGGTGCCGCCGGGGGCGGTGGCGTTGATGCGGATGCCGTGTTCGGCATACTCGAAGGCCATGTTCACCGTCAGACCATTGACCCCGGACTTGGCCGCACCATAGGGCACGCGCATCAGGCCGCGAGTGGCCACCGAGGAGACGTTGACGATGGCGCCGCCCTTCTGCTCCAGCATGTAGGGCAGTACCGCGCGGCAGCACCACATGGTCGGGAACAGCGAGCGCTGGATTTCCTTCTGGATCTGCTCGGGCTGGTAGTGCTCGAAGGGCTGGGCCCAGATGGTGCCACCAACGTTGTTGATCAGCACATCAATACGGCCGTACTGCTTGTGCGCCGCCGCCATGATGCTCTCGGCACCTTCCCATGTTTCCAGATCAGCCTGCAGCGCCAGCACCTCGACGCCCTGCTCGCGCAGCTCGGCGGCGACGTTCTGTACATAGTCAGCGATGTCCACCAGCACCAGCCGGCCGCCTTCGGCGCCGGCCAGTTCAGCCACCCGCTTACCGATGCCCTGTGCGGCACCGGTAATGACCATTACCTTGTCAGTGAAACGGGCTTTCATGCCGCCTCCCCGGAGGTCACGCTGGGCGTGAAGCGCTCGTAGTGGAAGGACGCCGGCTCAATGCCCTCGTCACGGAAGAAGCCCAGAACCGCGTCAACCATGGGCGGCGGGCCGCACAGGTAAACGTCCACATCGCCGTCGTTGATGGGGGCATCTTCCATGTGGTTGGTGACATAACCGAGGCGCGGATGACCGCTTTCCGGGTTGGCTATCACCGTCTTGAATGTGAAGTTCTCGATCGCTGCGGCATAGGCCTCCAGCTCCTTGACCGAGACCAGGTCTTCGTTATTGGTTACACCGTAGATCAGGTGTACCGGCTGGCTGCTGCCACTGGCTTGCAGATGCTCCAGCATCGCCAGGAACGGCGCCAGACCGGTGCCACCGGCCAGCATCAACAGTGGACGACCGACCGGACGCAGGTAGAAAATCCCCATGGGGCCGGCCAGCGTGACCTTGTCACCGGTCTTGGCGGTACCCACCAGCCAGGAGCTCATCAGGCCACCCGGCACGTTACGGATCAGGAAGCTCAGCTCGCGGCTGCCAGGGCGTGAGCTGAAGGAATACGCCCGCGTCTCCTTGGTGCCCGGCACGGTGATATTCACATACTGCCCGGGCAAGAACGCAATATCCGTGTCGGCGGTAATCTTCAGCTCAATGGCCGTAGACGACACCAGGTTCACCTCGGTGACCG
Organism: Gammaproteobacteria bacterium; assembly: GCA_012735335.1. Classification (GTDB taxonomy): domain Bacteria; phylum Pseudomonadota; class Gammaproteobacteria; order Pseudomonadales; family Pseudomonadaceae; genus Halopseudomonas. Next base: position 907 of record JAAYHO010000210.1, on the reverse strand, counting down.
TACCCGTGGTCTCCTGGTTGCCGGTTTTACACATGGTCGACGCCGCCGGAATGCTGACCACGCAGTCACTCGAGGGAACCATCTGACAGGTCAGAATCAAGCCTTGCTCGGCTTCGTCGTCGGTCAGCGCTTCTTCAATATACTCATCACCCAGCTCGTAGCTACCCTCTTGGCAGGCGCCCTTGCAGGTGCCGCATACGCCATCGGAGCAGTCCATGGGCAGGTTGATCTGGTTGCGGTAAGCCGCATCCAGGACGGTTTCGCCTTCGTTGCAATTGATGAAGCGGGTAACGCCGTCTTCAAAGTTGAGTGCAATGTTGTAACTCATGTCAGTGGCTCCCGATCGGTACATCCGATCAATCACAGGTGATAGATATCAATAACCTGGTTGATGTAATCGTTGTTCAGAATGACTTTTTTCTCGGTGATCTGCGGCTGCTCGCCACTGACATCCAGCGTCAGAAAGGCCGTGCCGAAGAACATATGGGTATTGTGGTAACGATGGCTGTTGGTCTGCCAGTTGTAGCGCAGCTTCACCGTGCCCTCGGCCTGCTCCAGAATCTCCAGATTGGTGCGCATATGGGTCGTGCGCGGCTCCGGCATGGAGCTGGCACTGGAGCGCTCTGTCTTGATCCGGTACACGCGATCTTCCAGACCATTGCGGTTCGGGTAGTAGATCAGCGACAACTCGGTCTGCGGATCTTCGGTTAGGGTGTCCTCATCGTCCCAGCACGGCATCCAGTAGGTGGCCTCTTCGTGGTAGCAGGTCAGCCACTCATCCCACTGGCGGTCATCCAGCAGGCGCGCTTCGCGGAAGATGAACTGCTGGATCTGTTCGAAATTCATGCTCATGCCGATGCCTCCTCGCTGCTCAGCGCAATGAACCGTGCCCGCTCGCTCTCAACCG
>JAAYHO010000209.1 GCA_012735335.1 Gammaproteobacteria bacterium | reverse complement strand
TTGTTGCTCGCCGGGCTCTGGCTGGGCCCGCTGCCGGCCATGAGCCGAACCGCCTTTTCCGCGCATATGCTGCTGCACCTGGGGGTGGTGGCGCTGGTCGCGCCGTTGCTGGCGGCTGGGCTGGTACGCGCCGGCCTGCGCCTGCACGGGGACATGCGCGGCTGGCTGGCGCTGGCCTTTGCCCTGGAGATGCTGGTGGTCTGGGGCTGGCATGCACCGGCGCTGCATGAGGCGGCGGCGCGCAATGTGGGGGTGTTCGTACTGCAGCAACTGAGCTTTATGCTGGCCGGTCTGGGGGTATGGTGTGTGGCGCTGGCGGCCCAGCGGCGCAGTGATCAGATCACCGCCATGCTCGGCTTTGCCCTGACCCTGATGCACATGACCATGCTCGGGGTATTGCTGTTGATGGCACCGCAGCTGATCTATCCCGCTGATCTGTGCCTCGGGGCCTTCGGTTTTGCGCAATTGGAGGATCAGCGTTTCGGCGGGGTACTGATGGCTGCCTGGGGAGGGCTGGTCTATCTGTTGGGAGGATTACTGCTGGGTTGCCGATTGTTGCGGGAATGGCCCGCCCACGACCAGCATTGATCGTGGGTGGGTATGTGGTCGGCCTCAGGCCGCCTTGGCGCGGGTCTGCCGCTTGGCCCGGTTCACTGCGCTGAGCAGGGCGCGGAAGCTGGCGGTGGTGATGTTCTCGTCGATACCGATACCGTACAGCGAGGGACCATTCTCCATGCGGATCTCGATATAGGCGGCGGCCTTGGCATTGGTGCCCGAGCCGATCGCATGTTCGGCGTAGTTCATGATTTCCACCTTGACCGGCAGAGCCGAGACCAGAGCCTCCAGTGGGCCCTTGCCGGTACCCTTCCAGCTCTGCGGCTCGCCGTCCACCTGCATTTCCACGTCGACCGTGCTGGTGCCGTCCTCTTCCTGCAGGCGGTGGCGGGTCAGGGTGTAGGGCGTGTCGGCCTGCAGGTATTCGCGCTCAAGCAACTTGTAGATCTGCTGGGCGGTCATCTCCAGACCCTGACGGTCGGTCTCAGCCTGGACTACCTGGCTGAACTCGATCTGCATGCGCCGGGGCAGGCTGATGCCGAACTCCTGCTCCAGCAGGTAGGTGATACCACCCTTGCCGGACTGGCTGTTGACCCGGATTACCGCCTCATAGCTGCGGCCGATATCCGCCGGGTCGATAGGCAGATAGGGGACTTCCCACATGCCGTTCGGGTCCTGCTGGGCAAAGCCCTTGCGGATGGCGTCCTGGTGCGAGCCGGAGAAGGCGGTGTGCACCAGATCGCCGACATAGGGGTGGCGCGGGTGTACCGGCAGCTGGTTGCACTCCTCGACGACCTTGCGCACGGCATCGATATCGGAGAAGTCCAGTTGCGGGTCCACGCCCTGGGTGTACAGGTTCAGCGCCAGGGTCACCAGGCAGACGTTGCCGGTACGCTCGCCGTTACCGAACAGACAGCCCTCGACCCGGTCGGCACCGGCCATGACCGCCAGTTCGGAAGCAGCTACCCCGGTGCCCCGGTCGTTGTGGGTGTGCACGCTGATCTCCACGCTGTCGCGGCGATCGATATGGCGACCGAACCACTCGATCTGGTCGGCATAGTTGTTCGGCGTGGCGCACTCGATGGTCGCGGGCAGGTTGAGAATCAGTTTCTGCGCCGGGGTCGGCTCGAACACGCCGATCACCGCATTGCACACTTCCACGGCGAAGTCGGTTTCGGTGGAGCTGAATACCTCGGGGGAGTACTCGAAGCGCCACCGGGTTTCCGGCGCGGCCTCGGCCAGCCGGCGAATGGTCTTGCCTGCCGCGATGGCGATGGCTTTTACTCCGGCCTTGTCCTGATTGAAGACGATCTTGCGGAAGGCCGGAGCGCAGGCGTTGTAGTAGTGCACTATGGCCTGCTTGGCACCCTTGAGCGATTCGAAGGTGCGCTCGATCAGGTCATCCCGGGCCTGGGTCAGTACCTGGATGGTCACGTCATCGGGAATATGGCCGCCCTCGATCAGCTCGCGGACGAAGTCGAAATCGGTCTGCGAGGCGGACGGAAAGCCCACTTCGATTTCCTTGACACCCACGGCGACCAGGCACTTGAAGAAGCGCATCTTCTTCTCGCCATCCATCGGTTCGATCAGCGACTGGTTGCCATCGCGCAGGTCGGTGGACAGCCAGATCGGCGCACGGTCGATGATCTTGTCCGGCCAGGTGCGGTCGGGCAGGGCAATGGGAGTAAAGGGACGGTACTTGCTTGAAGGGTCACGGAGCATGCTCATGGCGAAAATCCTGTTGGGCTATCTGTTGTTCGGGCGCTGACGGTATTCAGGGGCCGGGTAATGGGCCAGACGAAAGAGATCGGGTCAGGCTCGTAGTCGTCGGCTGACCAGGCAGAGGCAGGCATGCTGCCGGAGAGTGATAAGGGTGTTTGGCGTTTTCATGCTGTAAATTCTACGGCTATGTGCTTTTTGTGGCAATTGAAAGGCGTAAAAAGCAATTATCTTTCGAGTTATGAGCTTGGCTGAGTTGAATATTGCGTGGGAGATGGGTTTTTCCCTGTGCAGCAGCAGAAACCGGCGCGGTTGGAGGGCCAGCCCCTGGGAGGGACGAACTCGCCTGGGGTGTAGCGCACCCGCGCTACGCCAGCAGACTGCCTGCGGCGAACAAGGTCGTCGGCGAGCAGGTGCTCGCCAACCCGAGAACATGGGGTGCCGGGTTCCCCGGCACGAAGACGGCGCTCAGCCCTGCGAGGTCATCCCGGCCCGCTGTGCGCTGCCCATTTCGCGCATATCCTGGCCACTGGGGGCCTGATACACTCGCAGTCCGAACTCCGGCAGAATCGCCAGCAGGTGGTCGAAGATGTCACCCTGAGTGCCTTCGTAACCGACCCAGGCCACGGTGCTGGTGAAGCAGTACAGCTCCATCGGCAGGCCCTCGGCGGTAGGGGCCAACTGGCGGACCATCAGTGTCATGTTCTGGTTGATCCCCGGATGACTGCGCAGGTAGCGCTCCACATAGGCGCGGAAGGTGCCGATATTGGTGATGCGCCGGGTATTCACCGGCTCCTGGCCCTGCTCCTCGAGTTTGCGGTTCCAGTCGTCGATATCCGTCTGTTTCTCCTTCAGGTACTCGTCCAGCAGACGGAAACGGTGCAGGTGACGGCATTCGTCATCATCCAGAAAATGCACGCTCTGCTGATCGAGCATGATGGCCCGCTTGATCCGGCGACCACCGGATTCCTGCATGCCCCGCCAGTTCTTGAACGGGTCGCTGATCAGGCGTTTGGTCGGGATGGTGGTGATGGTCTTGTCCCAGTTCTGCACCTTGACCGTGTGCAGGGAGATGTCGATCACGTCACCATCGGCGCTCAGTGCAGGCATCTCGATCCAGTCACCGACCCGCACGATATCGTTGGAGTTGATCTGTACGCTGGCCACCAGTGACAGCAGGGTGTCCTGAAAGATCAGCATCAGCACCGCTGCCATGGCACCCAGACCGGAGAGCAGGATCAGTGGCGAGCGGTCGAGCAGCGTGGCGATGATCAGGATCGCGGCAATCGAATAGATGATGATATTGACCAGCTGAATGTAACCCTTGATCGGCTTGTTGCGGGCCTGTGGGCGGCGTTCATAGATGGTGTTGACCACCATCAGCGCATTGGTAATGGCCAGGGCGATGGTCAGGATGATGAAGGCGCCGCAGACGTTGCGGACAATGGTGACCAGGGTTTCCGGCAGGCCGGGAATCAGACCGATACCGGCGGACAGGATCACTGCCGGTACGATGTTGGCCAGGCGGGAGATGAAGCTGGCTTTTTCCAGCGACTGGTCCATGCCGACCGGGGTGGCCTTGAGCAGACGTATCAGACCGCGCACCAGAATGCGTTTGACTATCCAGTTGGCCAGCCAGGCGGCGAGGATGAGCAGGGCAAGGCTGATGAGGGTATAGAGCTGGGGATATTGCTCCAGCCAGGTGATGGCTTCGTTGTATTGCGCTTCCATGACTTTCCATAATGGTTGGTGAATGGATGCACCCCGGGGCGAGGCGCGGGGGCCATCCTAACAAGAATTGATGACAAAGCCGTACTCGCGAATCAGCTCAGCAACATCGCGAATCAATCCAGCAACGGCAGGGTATGCGGCTGTTGCCCCTCGACCCGCAGGGTCAGTTGTCCTTCTGCCAGCCGTGCCTGCAGCTGCTGACCCGGCTGGGTGTCCTGCTGGCGACGGATGGCCTTGCCCTGCTGGTCCAGCAGAATGCTGTAGCCGCGCCCAAGGGTGGCCAGTGGACTGATCAGGTGCAGGCTCTGGGCGGTGCTTTCCAGCTGCTGTCGGCGCTGCTGCAGTTGCAGCTGAACAGCACGGGGCAGGCGCTGCTGCAGCTGGGCCAGCCGCTCGTGCAGTACCTGCAGCAAACGCTCGGGATGTTGGTGCTGCAGGCGCCCCTGCAGGTTGGCCAGTTGCTGTCTGCGCTGCTCGGTACGGTATTGCCAGGCCCGACGCAGGCGCAGCTCCAGCTCATCGAGCCGCTGGCTCTGTTGTGCCAGACGCTCGCCGGGGTGACGCAGGCGTCGGCGCAGGGCGTCCAGCCGCAGATTGTCCCGGGTCAGGCGCACCTTCATGGATTGCTGCAGCTGCCGTTGGCAACGCTGCAGTTGCAGCAGCATGGCCTGGGTATCCGGGCTCAGCAGTTCCGCTGCCGCTGAGGGAGTAGGTGCACGGACATCGGCCACAAAATCGCTGATGGAGACATCCGTCTCATGGCCGATGGCGCTGACAATGGGGGTGCGACATGCAGCAACGGCGCGGGCCACGACTTCCTCATTGAATGGCCACAGGTCTTCCAGAGAGCCACCGCCGCGGGCCAGAATCAGCGCGTCGAATCCTGCACGGTCGGCCTGCTGCAGGGCGCGCACGATCTGTGGTGCGGCATCCCGGCCCTGCACCGCAGTGGGGCTGATCACCAGTTCGATAAAGGGCGCGCGTCGCCCGAACACACTGATGATGTCGCGCACCGCTGCGCCGCTGGGCGAGGTGATCACGCCAATACGGCGGGGGTGGGAGGGCAGGCTGCGTTTGTTCTCGGCGGCAAACAGACCTTCGGCCTGCAGTCTGGCCTTGAGTGCCTCGAAAGCCTGGCGCAGGGCACCATCCCCGGCGGGCTCCAGGGCGTCGATGATCATCTGATAATCGCCGCGCCCCTCATACAGGCTGACCCGGCCGCGAGCCCGCACCAGCAGCCCGTCCCGCAGATCCATGCGCACTCGCGCCGCATTTTGACGGAACAGCGCGCAGCGTACCTGGGCGCCGCTGTCCTTGAGGGTGAAGTACATGTGCCCCGAAGATGGTCTGGCCAGATTGGACAGTTCGCCTTCGACCCAGACCTGCGGAAAGACTTCCTCCAGCAGTCGACGCGCACGGGCGTTCAACTGGCTGACGGTCAAGACCTCGCGTTCTGTGCCCAGACGTTGGAAGATAGCGTCATCAATATTCATGCGCGCATGTTAGCAGTTCATGGCCGTCGGATTAATCCATGTAAACAGGATGATTCCATTTGAGTAGCGGCCATTCTCTGGGTATAATGGCGCGCTTCCATTTTTCCCGCTCGGGAGCTCCTGCTATGCTGCGTATTCGCCAAGAAGCCCTTACTTTTGATGACATTCTGCTGGTGCCCGGATATTCCGAAGTGCTGCCCAAGGATGTCTGCCTCAACACGCGCCTGACCCGCGGAATCGAGTTGAGCATGCCTCTGGTATCGGCGGCGATGGATACCGTGACCGAAGCCCGTCTGGCCATCTCCATGGCGCAGGAAGGTGGCATCGGCATCATCCACAAGAACATGACCATCGAACAGCAGGCCAATGAGGTCCGCAAGGTCAAGAAGTTCGAGTCAGGCGTGGTCAAGGATCCGATCACCATCGACGCTGATGCCACCGTCGCCCAGCTGTTCGAGTTGACCCACCAGAACAACATCTCCGGTGTGCCGGTACTCTACAACGGCGACCTGGTCGGTATCGTCACCTCCCGGGATATCCGTTTCGAGACTCGCCTGGACGCCCGCGTACGCGATGTCATGACTCCCAAGGAGCGTCTGGTCACCGTCAAGGAAGGCTCCTCCACCGATGAAGTGCGCAAGCTGCTGCACAAGCACCGCATCGAGCGGGTGCTGGTGGTGGATGATCAGTTCCGCCTCAAGGGCATGATGACCGTCAACGACATCGAGAAGGCCAAGGCCTACCCGCT
>JAAYHO010000208.1 GCA_012735335.1 Gammaproteobacteria bacterium | reverse complement strand
TGAGCCGTTTCGGTGTGTCCTGGATGAAGCGCTTCCTCGACGAAGACACTCGCTACAGCCAGTTCCTGTGTGGCCCGAACCACAGATCCGATCGGGATATTGCTGACTACCGTGGTAACTGCCCGTATTAATCAGGCAGCCTGAGTAATACAAAAAGCCGGCACCCTGTGGGTGCCGGCTTTCTGGTTTTTACGGTCATCGAAAAGTACTGGGTAGTTGTCAGTTAAGTTTGTCGGAAGTTTCTTATTCAAAAAGGGTATTAATACTTCGCCGACTGCAGCTTCTGCGCCAATGATCAGAAACCACACTCCCGACACCAGAAGTACCAGGCCGATAATCCTGTTGCTGCTTATACTCCTGTCTTTCATGGGATTGCACAGGATGCAGTCCCGGAGACGGGAGCTGCACATGAAAGTGCAGTAAAATGCGCCGCAGCACCGGACGCAGCCGCTTTCTGCTAAGGTAGCCACCTTGTGCGTCTGTAGTGGAATCAGTCATGCCGGCCGTCGAGCCCATCCTGTTTGCCGGGGTTGAAACCCTGAGTCTGCGTCAGCTTGATGAGCTGAACAAACTGCCCAAGGGCACCAGTTTTCGCTGGTTCAAGGCCTGCGTGGACCAACTGCACGAGGGCCGGGATTACCATTACCTGCCCGCTGATGAGCAGGCTGAGTTCATCGAGCAGTTGAAGCGGGCAGGGCAGGTGTATGCAACCAGTCGTCATCTGGTGTTGCTGACCCGCAGTGGTTACCAGCAGATGCGCTCCCGTTCCCAGGGTTGACCGGCGGGCGGCCAATATCATTCCTCCCAGGTAGTAAGGATTCGACATGCTTGTCGAGCTGTTTGCAGTCATGGCGCCGGTGCTTATCGTCGCCGGTATCGGGTTTGGCTGGGCACGTTCCGGTCAGCCCTATCCCACGGATTTTGTTACCCGACTGGTGCTCAATGTCAGTACCCCCTGTCTGGTGCTCTCCACCCTGAGCCGTGCCGAGGTCGACCTGACGGTGTTTGGCCAGATGGCCGCCGCCTGCGTGGTCATCTGCGGCTTGATGGCGCTGGTCGGCTGGGGGCTGAGCCGTGCGATCGGTTCGGATCCCCGGGTGCTGGTGCCAGCCTACATGTTCCCCAATACCGGCAACATGGGCCTGCCGATCAGCCTGTATGCCTTTGGTGAGCCGGGTCTGGCGCTGGCGGTAGCCTTCTTCGTGGTGCTGTCGGTGGGGCACTTCAGTGTCGGACTGATACTCTCGGGCGCAGCCCAGAACTGGCAGCGGCTGCTGCTCAACCCGGTAATCATCAGCCTGGCGGTGGCGCTTGCCGTGCTGTTGCTGGATATCCAGCTGCCGCGCTGGGTCGACAACACCGTTGGTCTGCTCGGCGCCATGAGTATTCCCATGATGCTGCTGACGCTGGGTGTGTCACTGGCCAGTATCCGCCTCAAACAGGTAGGCCGGGGCATGTGGCTGGGAGGCTTGCGCATGCTCTGCGGGGCGGCCATTGGTTGGGCCATAGCACTGGCGCTGGATCTGCCACCGCTGGCCCAGGCGGTGCTGGTAATGCAGTCGGCGATGCCGGTGGCGGTGTTCAACTACCTGTTTGCCGTCCGCGCCGGGCGTTCACCGGAGACGGTGGCCAGCCTGGTGATCTGCTCCACGTTGTTGTCATTCCTGTTGATTCCGCTGCTGCTGGTCTGGTGGCTGCCTGCGGTGGGGTAGGAGGGGCGCTACCCGCGACTATGGGCCTGTTCCGCCAGCTTGCCCGCGTCTACCCGCACAAAGGTGGAGTCGCCTATGGCGGTCAGCACATCACCGGCATAGACCTCGCAGATGATCCGGCTCTTGCGCTCCAGCGGTCCATCCACGCGGGCGCGCAAGGTCAGTTCCACCCCCATGGGGGTAGGCTTGATGTATTTGATGCCGAGCATGCCGGTCACGCAATTGACCTCCCGGGGATCGCGCCCCCGGGCCTGCTCCTCGCGCAGGTGGTAGGCCATGGCGGTCCAGTTGGAGTGGCAGTCCACCAGCATGGCGATCAGCCCACCGTAGACCAGATCGGGCCAGCCGCAGTACTTCTCCTCGGGCAAATGCCGGGCTGTCACATGCACCTGGTCTTTATCCCAGTAGCTCTTGATGTGCAGTCCGTTGGAGTTGGCACCACCGCAGCCAAAGCAGACGCCATGCGGCGCGATGAGATCCTGTAAAGCAATATCAGTCATGCGGGTACCTTGTTTTCTATTGGCAGGACGCCAGTGTGCCCGGTTTTCCGAGGCAAAGTCAGCCATGTCCGGGCAGGATGAATTGCCCGTCATTCAGCAAGGGGCTGCGCAAATAAGCGGAACCGGCTCGATAGAACCCTTGTCACAAATTCCGTACAGGCCTGAAACCTGCCGTAAACAAGAGGATTGACCCATGAAAACATGGCTTATCGCCGCATTCTGCATTACCGGTATGCTCACCCTGACTGCGTGTTCCAACGATCACCTGATCCGTACCAGCGACGGCCAGCTCATCGAGTCGGACAACAAACCGGAAATTGATGACGATACCGGCATGATCGAATATGAAGACCACAGCGGTCGTGCCAATCAGTTGCCGCAGAGTGATGTACGTGAGATCAAGGAGCGCTGATCCGCCGGTAACTCCCTGCGGGTAACCGCAGGGAGGATGCTGTCATACGGGTGCAAGACCCTGCTGATATGATGGATGCCAGATCAGTATTGAGCGCTGACAGGAAGAACCATGGACAGAGCAAGACGTTCGCGTTTACGCCGCAAATGCCGCCGTCGTCGTGCCAGAAGACGCACCTATCTGCTGTTTCTTGATCGCCGGATTGCCGACTGGCGTGATCGTGGTGTGCTTATGGACCGGCTACGGAGAAAGCGCAAATAACCCCTCCCGACAGCCCTGACCAACGGTCTTTTTCTGCTATGGCACCAGGCCAGGCTCGCGGCTAGAATACGCCACGTTTTTTTCCAACACACCGTGGCGACCTGATGACTGACATCGCAACTCCCAGCAAGAAGAACCCCAGCGTCGGGTTCATTTCCCTCGGCTGCCCCAAGGCCCTTGTCGATTCCGAACGTATCCTTACCCAGTTGCGTACCGAGGGTTATGAGGTGGTTTCGTCCTATCAGGGGGCCGACGTGGTGGTGGTCAACACCTGCGGCTTCATCGACTCGGCCAAGGCGGAATCACTGGATGCCATCGGCGAGGCCATTGCCGAGAATGGTCGGGTTATCGTCACCGGCTGCATGGGAGTGGAAGAGGGTGCCATCCGCGATGTGCACCCCAGCGTGCTGGCGGTTACCGGCCCGCAGCAGTATGAGCAGGTGGTCAACGCCGTGCATGAAGTGGTGCCACCGAGCACCGAGCACAACCCGCTGATCGATCTGGTACCGCCCCAGGGCATCAAGCTCACCCCGCGTCACTACGCCTATCTGAAGATTTCCGAAGGCTGCAATCACAGCTGCAGCTTCTGCATCATCCCCTCCATGCGCGGCAAGCTGGTCAGTCGTCCGGTGGGTGAGGTGCTGAGTGAGGCCGAACGTCTGGTCAAGGCCGGCGTGAAGGAGGTGCTGGTCATCTCCCAGGACACCAGCGCCTATGGTGTCGACATCAAATATCGCACCGGTTTCTGGAATGGCCGCCCGGTCAAATCGCGTATGACCGAGATGTGCGAGGCGCTCAGCGAGCTGGGCGTCTGGGTGCGGCTGCACTACGTCTACCCGTACCCGCATGTGGACGAGCTGATTCCGCTGATGGCCGAGGGCAAGATCCTGCCGTACCTGGATATTCCCTTCCAGCACGCCAGTCCGAAAGTGCTCAAGGCGATGAAACGGCCGGCCTTCGAGGACAAGACCCTGGCCCGCATCAGGAAATGGCGCGAGATCTGCCCGGAGCTGACCATCCGCTCGACCTTCATCGTCGGCTTTCCCGGTGAGACCGAGGAAGACTTCCAGTACCTGCTGGACTGGCTCACCGAGGCCCAGCTGGATCGGGTTGGTTGCTTCCAGTATTCCCCGGTGGAAGGCGCTCCGGCGGAGGAGCTGGGCCTGGAGGCGGTGCCGGACGAGATCAAGCAGGAGCGCTGGGATCGTTTCATGGCGCACCAGCAGGCCATTTCGGCCGCCCGTCTGCAACAGAAAATCGGTCAGGTGATCCAGGTGCTGATCGATGAAGTGGACGACGAAGGCCCCATCGCCCGTTCCATGGCCGATGCGCCGGAGATCGACGGCAACGTCTATATTGATACCGACGAGCCGATGAATCCAGGGGACATCGTCAGTGTGCGGGTGACTGCAGCCGATGAGTATGACCTGTGGGCGGAGTTGGTCTGACGGGCCAGCGCTGTCCAGCGGCATGATACCCCTGATTCCCAACCCAGGAGCTTCCTATGCCCATGCTCACCCACTATTCAGACACACCGCCCACCCGTGAGGAAGTGGATGCCCTCAAGGGGGCGGTGCTGCTCGAGTTCGGCACCAACTGGTGCGGCCACTGCCAGGCCGCCCAGCCCCATCTGGCCGAAGCCTTTGATGAGCACCCCGGTTTGCATCATATAAAGGTGGAGGATGGACCGGGCCGTAAACTCGGGCGCTCATTTCGAGTCAAGTTGTGGCCCACGCTGATCTTTCTGCGCGACGGGCAGGAAGTGGAGCGACTGGTGCGACCGACGGATACGGAGTCGATTCGGCGGGCGGTGCTTGGGCTATATTCCTAGTCTGAGCGCATCGTCGCTATTTATCTTTGCGAAGAAACTGTGGTGCGGTCTCCTGGTTGCTCGTCTGTGCGAGGACTTGCTGGGGTGTACCAACGCAGAGGCCTGCACAGGCATACAAGCACTAATGCACTGTGGTAGCGGCGTTTTCCGGTGACGAACCACAAAAAAGCCCCGCACTGGTTACCCAGGCGGGGCTTTTTTACTGATTACGGAGTAATCAGACCTCGACCACCGGAATGCTGGAAGCAGCTTTCTGGTAGGACTCGATTTCGTTGAAGTTCATGTAACGGTACACCTCGCTGGACATGCTATCCAGGTCAGCGGCGTAGTTCAGATACTCATCAACGTTCGGCAGTCGACCGAGGATGGCCGAAACAGCGGCCAGTTCGGCGGAGGCCAGGAACACGTCGGCACCATCACCCAGGCGGTTCGGGAAGTTCCGCGTGGAAGTGGAGACCGCAGTGGAGTTGGCCTTGATGCGTGCCTGGTTACCCATGCACAGCGAGCAGCCGGGCATTTCCATGCGCGCGCCAGCCTTGCCGTAGATGCCGTAGTAGCCTTCTTCGGTGAGCATCCACTGGTCCATCTTGGTCGGCGGAGCCAGCCACAGACGGGTCGGCAGAGCGTCCTTGTTCTTCTCCAGCAGCTTACCGGCAGCGCGGAAGTGACCGATGTTGGTCATGCAGGAACCGATGAACACTTCGTCGATCTGACGGCCCTGAACCTCGGACAGCAGGCGAGCGTCGTCCGGATCGTTCGGCGCACACAGGATCGGCTCCTTGATGTCGGCCAGGTCGATCTCGATGACCGCAGCGTATTCGGCGTCGGCATCGGCTTCCAGCAGCTCGGGCTTCTCCAGCCAGGCTTCCATGGCCTGGGCGCGGCGCTCCAGGGTGCGGGCGTCGTCGTAGCCTTCGGCAATCATCCAGCGCAGCAGGGTGATGTTGGACTTCAGGTACTCGCTGATGGCATCTTCCGGCAGCTTGATGGTACAGCCAGCTGCGGAGCGCTCGGCGGAGGCGTCGGACAGCTCGAAGGCTTGTTCAACGGTCAGACCGGTCAGACCTTCGATCTCGAGAATGCGGCCGGAGAAGATGTTCTTCTTGCCTTTCTTCTCGACGGTCAGCAGACCTTCCTGGATGGCGTAGTAGGGGATCGCATGGACCAGGTCACGCAGGGTGATGCCCGGACGCATTTCGCCCTTGAAGCGCACCAGTACCGACTCCGGCATGTCCAGCGGCATGACACCGGTGGCTGCAGCGAAGGCAACCAGACCGGAACCGGCCGGGAAGGAGATGCCCATCGGGAAGCGGGTGTGCGAGTCGCCACCGGTACCGACGGTGTCGGGCAGCAGCATGCGGTTCAGCCAGCTGTGGATGATGCCGTCACCCGGACGCAGCGCAACGCCACCACGGTTGTGGATGAAGTCGGGCAGGGTGTGGTGGGTGTTGACGTCGATCGGCTTCGGATAGGCAGCAGTGTGACAGAACGACTGCATGACCAGGTCGGCGGAGAAGCCCAGGCACGCCAGGTCCTTCAGCTCGTCGCGGGTCATCGGGCCAGTGGTGTCCTGGGAACCGACGGTGGTCATCTTCGGCTCGCAGTAGGTGCCGGGGCGGATGCCCTCGACGCCACAGGCGCGGCCAACCATCTTCTGTGCCAGGGTGTAACCCTTGTCGCTTTCGGCAGGGGCTTCCGGCTTGCGGAACAGGTCGGAACCGCCCAGACCCAGTTCGGTACGGGCCTTCTCGGTCAGGCCACGACCGATGATCAGCGGAATACGGCCACCGGCGCGTACTTCGTCGAGCAGAACCTGGGTTTTCAGTTCAAAGGTAGTGATGACTTCATCAGTACCGTGTTTGCACACCTTGCCTTCGTAGGGGTAGACGTCGATGGCGTCGCCCATGTTCAGGTCGGTGCAGTCGAATTCGATCGGCAGGGCGCCGGCATCTTCCATGGTGTTGTAGAAGATCGGGGCGATCTTGGTACCGAAGCAGAAACCACCGGCGCGCTTGTTCGGCACGTTGGGGATGTCGTCGCCGAAGAACCACAGCACCGAGTTGGTGGCGGACTTGCGCGAGGAACCGGTACCGACCACGTCACCGACGTAGGCAACCGGCAGGCCCTTGGCTTTGACTGCTTCGATCTGCTTCAGCGGACCGGTTACGCCAGGCTCTTCCGGCTCGATGCCATCACGGGCCATTTTCAGCATGGCCAGGGCGTGCAGCGGAATGTCGGGGCGCGACCAGGCGTCCGGAGCTGGGGACAGGTCGTCGGTGTTGGTTTCGCCGGGAACCTTGAACACGGTCAGGCTGATCTTTTCAGCAACCGCAGGCTTGGCAGTGAACCACTCACCGGCAGCCCAGGACTCGAGGACGGCCTTGGCGTGCGGGTTGCCTTGCTTGGCGCGTTCGGCAACGTCGTGGAAGGCATCAAACATCAGCAGGGTGTGTTTGAGCTGTTCGGCGGCAACCGCGGCCAGCTCTTCGCTGTCCAGCAGTTCAACCAGAGTGGCGATGTTGTAGCCACCCTGCATGGTGCCCAGCAGTTCAACGGCGCGGACCTTGGTCAGCAGCGAGGAGGTAGCTTCACCTTTGGCTACTGCGGACAGGAAAGCGGCTTTGACATAGGCAGCTTCATCTACACCCGGCGGTACACGGTTGGTGAGCAGATCAAGCAGGAATTCTTCTTCACCGGCAGGCGGGTTTTTCAGGAGCTCTACCAGACCAGCGGTTTGTTCGGCATTCAACGGCTGCGGCACGACGCCTTGAGCGGCGCGTTCTTCGACGTGTTTGCGATAGGCTTCAAGCACAATAATTACCCTCATCAGTCTGTTCCGTTGGTAACGGAACGGTCATCCTCACGGACCCAGGATGCCGGAAATAGGGATGGGTGCAAGCGCAGGCCCGATCT
>JAAYHO010000207.1 GCA_012735335.1 Gammaproteobacteria bacterium | reverse complement strand
GCGCAGGCTATTTGTCTATCTACTGTTGACGCTGACGCTCGCCGCTTTCATGTGGCTGTTTCTCGCCTTCTCACCACTGGGCATCAGCGCTCGCCTCGATAAGTACACCCAGGATCTCTTCAACGCTCATCTCAGTGGCTGGATCTACCCCGCTGAGCACCAGCAGGACACGGCAGTACTGCTGCTCACCGATGAAGTCGTTGACGCCGTGCTGCAGGGCCAATGGCCCGCCCCCTACTCATTCCATGCCACCATTCTCAGTGACCTGCTGGAGCATCAGCCACGGGCGGTGTTCATCGACTTCTACTGGATGAATCAGCACAAGCCTGGTGCGGAGTACCTGGTCAGCGTACTGGAGCGTTATCTGGAGGCAGAAGTCCCGGTCTACCTGTCCGTCCCCCGGGAGGGCTGGCTGCAGACCATGTGGCCGGAGCTGGTCGGTTTGGTTATCCCGGTTACGCCGCGGGTATCGCTGGATGCAACGGACTTTATTGCCCGCTCCTATGTGCAGTCCTACCAGGGCTTGCGTTCGGCAGCCTTCGCCATTGCTGAGGACGAGTTCAACATCCAGGCAGCCCATCGCGGTGCGCTGGACATCTTCTGGGGCACCAGAGCCAACCCGCTCAACCAGGCCTGGATGCAAGAGGAAGAGGGCGGTGACGGCAGCATTCTCGGTACTCTGTTGCAGGGGTTTGATGGGGTAAAGACACCGATTCCCTATACCACCACGGTGTTTGTACGTGACCTGCTCAACCCGGTCGCCGAGACCGAAGATGAGGCCCTGCAAGAGCTGGATGAGCACCTCAAGGGGCGGGTGATCATCTATGGTGCCAGCCTTTCCGGCATTCAGGATATGGTCTTCACGCCCACACGGGCCATCCTGCCGGGCGCCTACTATCACGCCATGGCCATGGATAACCTGCTGACCTGGGGCACCCGGTACAAATCCGCCACGCCCAGCCGCAGCCTGCCAGTGCTGGGATCGCACACCTTGCCCGTCCTGCAGTTTCTGGTACTGCTGCTGATCGCGGCACTGGTCTGCCACTGGAAACTGAATGCTGCCGACCGCCCCCTCGGCCGCCGCATCAAGATCACGGTCGTTACCCTGATACTCAGCGCCTGTGCAGTGCAGTTCTTCCTGCTGGATCTGTCGGTGGCGGTGTGGGCTGGCTTTCTGGAAATTCTTGGGCTTGGGGTCGTTATAGAGCGGCTGAACTTGATTGAGCGCTGGTACAGGCCCATTCGACGTGGTTTTTGCAGGCTGTATACATGGATAAAAGGAGAACAGGATGCGCAAGCTGATCTTGGGCGTGTCACTGCTGAGCGTATTGATCGCCCAGCCGGTGATAGCTGAACAGGCTTCCATTACCGAATTTCGTCAAAAGCAGGTCGAGTTGTTCGACGCCCAGGGTCAGCAACCGCTGGAACGTCGGGACGCCGCTACCTTGAACCTGCCTATCCCGATCAAGGGGGCTCTGGCCAGCGGTTTCTATCAGGTGGAGATCGATCAGCAGGGCTATGCGGTCAGAAAGCGCAGCGTACGTACCGACCGGGACTACACCGAACTCTCCAGCAGCTGCAACAACACATTGGAAGTGGCCAAAGGTGCGGTCAGTCGCGGCCTGGGCAAGGGGGAGTGCTGATGAATCTCAGATTACCTGCTTTCTGTGCCACCGCCATTCTGCTGGCGGGCTGCGTAGGCAGCGCGACCCAGTCGGTCAGAAGCTTCATCCCCGGGCAACTGGCTGCGGATCAGCCCGTGCTCGCCCAGATCAATAAAGACTATAGCGTCGGCATGCTCGCGATCGGGCCGGAAGCCGATCGCTATCGCAACCAGAGTATGGGCCTGGGTCTGGTCAGCCACCCGGAAGCCGAGCGCTACATCAACCAGCAACTGGAGCGGCTCAAGCAGGCCTCCGGAATCAGCGGGCTGCCGGGCCAGGCCTACCTGTTTGCCGACACCGTATTCGGCGGCAAGGCCAGCCCGGACGGCAACATCTACATCCCCTACGCCATGTTGCAGGATCTGGAAAGCACCGATGAACTGGCGGCCCTGCTGGCCCACGAGCTGGCCCATACCATCCGCAACCACAACAGCTCGGATCTGTTCGTCCAGGCTCAGAAAAAGGCCCTGGTCGGTGCCAGTCTGCTGGCCAACTACAAGCGGGGCGACAGCGGCATTACCCGCGCCTCGGATGAAAAACTGATCGAAAATACCTTTGCCGCACTCATGGTCTCGGACGGCTTCATCAACCCCGGCTGGACGCGGCGACAGGAGCTTGAAGCAGACAGGCTGGGGTTCGATCTGCTGATTGCGGCAGGCTATAACGGTGACGCCATGTTCGCCCTGCTGGACAAGATGGCTATCTGGGAAGAGCGCAACGCAACAGCGCAAAGCCAGCGTAATGCACTGATTGACCAGCTGTTCATGGTCAACGATCCGGAGCTGAAGAAAAACGCCACCGGTGAGCTGCTCGGCGGCCTGCTGGACAAGTCAGCCACCACCGTCGGCTCCTTTGTCAACCGGCTCAACCAGAACCATGATGGTGCCGAAAAGCGTTACGATAGCCTGCTCAGCTATGTCGATATGCACTACCCGGACGCACCCACACCGGCACTGGAAACCAGAAACTGGCAGGCCATCAGCAAGAGCCAGAAAACCCGACAGATCTGGGAAGGTCTGACAACGGTCGTCGAAGCGCGGGAAGCCGCATCGGCGGGCAAACTGGCTGAAGCAGAGAAGCTGATGCGCGCCGCCGTCAATCCGCATACCAACCAGCAGAACTTCCTGCGCCAGTCCTTCTACGAACTGCGTGCCGTGCAGGGGCAGAAATCATCCATGCAGCAGAACCTGGCCCTGGGGCTGAACGGGACCTACCCGTCCCTGGCCCTGCATGTGGAGCAGGCTCTGCAGAAGGGCGCAGCTGACCCGGCTACCACCCGCCACCTGATCTCGACCTTCGATCAGTACGGTCGCCCACCAAACTTCTATCAGCACGTCATCACCATGGCCGACGCCTCGGAACTGAACGCCGACGCCCTGACCCTGTTCGCAGAATGTACCGCCAAATACCTCGGCGAAGGCGTCTCCTGCGGTGACCGGGAAGCAGCTGCCAAAAGCGACTTCTCCTACGACAGCCTGATGCAACAGTTCAAACAGTAAGCAGCCCGGAACCCGGCTTCCGTTGAGGGAGTCGGGCGGGGCCATTCCGATCGGAGAAAGGGGTCAGGTACATTTACCCGGTACATTTATTTCCTTTCGGGGCCGTCCACGTGACTTGGCTGTCACATCCCGTCCGAGCATCCGCTCGATCTGTTGGGCGAAGTGGGGTGAGCCAAAAGCTGCGTTCTGCTGAGTGGCGTTGCGCAGTTCGGTGGTTATGCTTTCCGCCTCATCTTGCAGAACCCAAGCTCGATAATGGTCTTGGCGCTCCGTCTGCGTTGCGCCAAGCGCGATGTATTCAGCGTGAGGGTTTACCAGCCTGGATTGCCGCTCACCGACATTGGCATGCCAAGAGCTCCATGGGTAGTTTTGAGGATCTTCTACCATCCGAGCCCGTACCGGGTTGAGCTCTATATAACGCATGCAGCTGAGAAGATAGCTGTCGCTATCGACCACGCTTGCCTTGAATCGCCCAGCCCATAAATGTCCAGTCCGTTCGAAGCGGGTGTTGATCCGCTGGACATACATCCGATTGAGGTTCTGCATCAGTCGGCTGAGCGTACCGGGGATGGTTGGTGTCAGCAACAGGTGTACATGATTGGTCATCAGGCACCAGCTATGCACACTCACCTCCAGATGGCTCGCATACGCATCAAGCAGATGCAGGTATTCCAGATAGCATCGGTGATCGAAGAAGACGACCTGGCGGTCGACACCTCGCTGCACTATATGGTGTGGCAGCCCGACGACCTCCAGTCGCGGTTTGCGCGGCATCGCACAACCCTCCATAGATAGGTTCCGCCGCATACATTGCACGATGGACCATTCAGTCGCCACCGGTAGAGGGGTGAATTGTGATGTTGTGCGAATCTTGGGTTTTCCAGCATTCCATGCTATATGTTCAAAGTATGAATATTGGTGCAGAGGGCAGGTCCATGTCCGTAGTACGTAAAACCATTACCTTGACTGAGCAGCAGAATGATTGGGTGAAAATGCGAATTGGCAGCGGTGACTTTACCAATGACAGCGAGTACATCCGTGACCTGATCCGACGGGATCAGGAGCATAGCGCAGGCCTGGAGCAATTGCGCATGTTACTGGATGAAGGGGAGCATAGTGGAGTGAGTCAGCGCTCGCCCCGGGACATCCTGTCTGCAGCCAGGGAAAGGCT
>JAAYHO010000206.1 GCA_012735335.1 Gammaproteobacteria bacterium | reverse complement strand
GCTACGCGGTGGAGATGCTGGATCGGCTGCTGGGTACCCTGCAGCGCGGCCGACACGCCTTCAGCCTGCTGATGCTGGATATCGACCACTTCAAGCAGATCAATGACCAGTGCGGACATCTGGTCGGCGATCAGGCCCTGCAACTGCTGGCCGACGGTCTGCGCGCCCGGCTGCGGGCCCAGGATCTGGCCGCACGCCTGGGCGGGGAGGAGTTTCTGGTGATACTGCCCGATACCTCGGCTACCGGGGCCAGCCAGTTGGCCGAGACCCTGCGCCGCAGCGTGGAGCAATTACGCCTGCAACTGGACTGCAATGGCGGCTGCCCGCTGCAGATGACCGTGAGTATCGGCGTGTGCACCGTGCAACCCGGCAGCCGCCTGCGTCCACTGGAGGTCATCGACCTGGCGGATCAGGCGCTGTACCGGGCCAAGCAGAATGGCCGTAACCGGGTCGAAGTGAGCAACCTGCCAGCGCCTGACCGCACGCCGGTCGCTACAGAGCCAGCGGTAACCGCACCGTCACCTGACGATGCCGTTGCAACAGTGCCTGGAAGTGTGCCGGATTCTTGATCAACACCCCTTCCTGCTGCCCATGCTGCTCCGCTGCAATCTGCCGCGACAGCCAGAAGCGCAGTGCCGCCACCCGCAGCAGGTCGGGCCAGTTGTCCGCCTCCAGCGCAGTAAAACGGCGCTGACTGGCATAGCCCGCCAACAGCGCCTCGGCCCGCCGCTGGTCCAGCCCGCCGTCTGCTGCCAGGCACCAGTCGTTGACGCAGATCGCCACGTCGTACAGCGCCCAGCCGCTGAAGGCGTTATGGAAATCGATCAGCCCGGTCAGATGATGACCCTCGAACAGCACGTTATCGCGGAACAGGTCACCATGCAGCACTGCCTCGGGCATGCCCGGCCGCTGGCCGCGCAGGCGCTCGACTATCGGCAGCACCTCCGCCAGCAGCGCCTGCTGCTGCGCCTCGCCGCGTTCCAGCAGCGCGCGTCCCTGCTCCAGCATCCAGTCCAGCCCGCGGTCACTGCGCCGCTGCAGACCGCTGCCTGCGGTGGCCCCATGCAAGCGCGCCAACATCTGCCCCAGCGCCTGGCAGTGGCTGGCATCAGCCTGCTCCACATGCCGCCCCGCCAGCTTCGGCTGCAACAGTGCCGGGCGCTGCCTGAGCTGCTGCAGGACCTGGCCCTGCCGGTCAGCGAGGGCGTAAGGCACCGGCAGTCCTGCCTGCTGCAGGCGCTCGAGCAGGCCGATCAGAAACGGCAGATCCGCCGCTGGGCCACGCTCGATCAGGGTCAGGACATATTCGCCATGCTCGGTGGCAACGAAGAAGTTGCTGTTCTCGGTGCCCCCGGCGATGCCGCTGAAGTCGATCAGCCGCCCCAGTTCGAAGCGCTGCAGAAACGCCTCCAGTGCGCTGCGGCTGACCGGGGTGAACACCGACATCTCAGCCCCTTACCACTCGAAGATCTTCCAGGAGGGAATACGCATGCCCTCCGGGCTGTCGGCACGGGTGAAGTTGCCGTCATCGT
>JAAYHO010000205.1 GCA_012735335.1 Gammaproteobacteria bacterium | reverse complement strand
CCTCGCAATCAATGCCGTATTGCGTAGCCAGCCCGTTGAACAGGTCCACTGGAGGGTTGAGGTGGGGCTTCTTCTTCACCTGCTGGCTGATGCCCAACTGCCAGTCTTCGCAGTCGTCGCTCTCGCACTCGTTGATCAGTGTGACATTGGCGGCTGGATTGGCATCAACATAGGCCTGCAAGGCGGCTTGCAGCTCCGGCAGGTTCTGTTTCAGCTTTTTCTCGCGCTTTTCTTCAAGGCGGTCGCACGCGACCAGCAGGTATATGAGCATGTGCACTGTCCGGATTTAATTTTGTGGCTACTTTACCATAGGGGCTCGGGTTTCCAGGACGGATAACCCCGGGAGTCTTGCAGGGCCGCTTACCGGGCGCGGTATCCTTGACCCGCTGGAGACTGTTGCATGCATATCGCTGTGTTGACCATGAAGTTTTCCCTGCCAGGCTGCCGCTCGCTGAAGGAGAAGCGTCAGCGTATCGGCGGCATGCACGAGCGCTATGGACGCCAGCCGGCGGTGGCGGTGTGCGAGAGCGCTGACCGTGATCGGCTGGATGCGAGCGAATGGACTTTTGTAGTGACGGGGATCACGGCGCAGGAAGTGCAGTCGCTGTGCAGCGAGATCGAGGATCGGATCCAGCGCACCGTCGAGGCCCGGGTGATGGAGGTGATTCATGAGCGGTTGTAGGCTCCGGGCACTGGCCACCCGTTTTTTCAATCCATCAGAAGGCGGGTGATATTCATCACCAGCGCAGAGGTATTCACAGCATCATGACCAACGAACACCCGCTCGATCCCTTGCACGGCGTAACCCTGGAGCAGATCGTGACCCGCCTGGAAAGCCATTACGGCTGGGACGGATTGGCCCAGCGTATCGATATCAACTGTTTCAAGCATGAGCAATCAATCAAATCCTCGCTGAAGTTTCTGCGCAGGACGCCCTGGGCGCGGGAGAAGGTCGAGAAGTTATACCTGGGCACCTTCAATTAAGCAGCACGCGACGGATTCCTTTCCCAGGCTAAGGAGAAGGTAGACCCCAGCGGCGGTGGCTGGCTGTGGGAGCGGCAATCGCGAGCAGCCGTAGCGGCGCCTTCACCCTGAATGCGCCGGGCGTTTTTGTAGTCGCGGAATATGCCTGAGCCAGTCGATTGACCTATATTGATGCTGACCATCTTCTACGGAGCCGCAATGAACCCAACCCCGTCCGACGCGCAGCAGAGAGCGATTCTTGCGCGACTCGAAAGATTCAGCCGGTTTACCGACAACAGCATCGGACTGCCCTTTACCCGATTCAGGATCGGCGTGGAGCCGCTGATAGGACTGATACCCGGTATCGGCGATCTGGCCGGTCTGGCAATGTCCGGTTATGTGCTGCTGGAGGCGCAGCGGGCAGGGGTCAGCAGCAAGGTAAAGCGGCAAATGCTGCGTAACATCGGTATCGATTTCATCGGTGGGCTGGTTCCGGTATTCGGCGATGCCTTTGATGCGGTATTCAAGGCCAATATGCGTAACACCCGCCTGCTCAGGGATTATCTCAACCAGCAATTGGCCGTTGAACCCGCCCCGTGCGCCTTCCCGTGGAAGATATGGATCGGTGTGTCGTTGCTCTTCGCGGTCGTGCTGGGGGGCGCAGCTGTTATTCTGTGAGTATTGGGCCAGCATGAACTATGCTTTCTGCGGACTCCGACGGGTCTATCCCCCTTCGCCCTGACCGCACCGCCAGCACGCGTCCCAAATCAATCATGAGGAGCACAGACAAGAGTGGCGGTACTGAAATACCTGCGCGGGTACGGTTCGGATTTGCGAAACCAGGTGCAACAGCTGATTGACGCCAATAAGCTTGGCAGCTGGCTTGAGCAACGTTATCCGCCAGCGACTCAACACCTGATCCAGAGCGACGCCGCTCTGTATGACTATACCCAGCGTCTCAAGCAGCAATATATGCGCAGCAGCGATCCCGTCAGCAAGGTGTATTTCGATACGCGCATGCACGTCATCGATAACGCCCTGGGCCAGCATCAGTTTGTCAGCCGCGTGCAGGGCAGCAAGCTCAAGCGCAAGAACGAGATCAGAGTATCTGCCATCTTCAAGGCTCTGCCCGAACCCTTGTTGCGCATGGTCGTCGTGCATGAACTGGCGCACCTGCGCGAGAAGGAGCACAACAAGGCGTTCTACCAGCTATGCCGGCATATGGAGCCGGACTATCATCAGCTGGAACTGGATCTGCGATTGTTTCTGACCCTGAAGGGGCAGGGGCCAGAAGGGACTGCTGGCTGACAGGCGCGGTCGCCCGCGCCAGATCCCTCAGATACAGGTGCTTCCCCCGTCCACCGGCAGCGCGATACCGGTGGTGAAGGCGGCTCCGTCCGAGCACAGATACAGCACCGCTGCGGCAATTTCCTCGGCCTTGCCGACGCGCCCTACCGGGTGCAGCCTGGCAATGGAGTCGACCCGGCGCGGTTCGAGTTCCACAGCGCGGCGGTACATGTCGGTATCAATGACAGCGGGACAGACCGCATTCACCCGAATGCCCTGACGCGCGTACTCCACGGCGACCGAACGTGTCAGACCCAATACTGCGTGTTTGCTCGCGGCATAGGCGCTCATCCTGGGCGCTGCGCCAAGTGCGGCAATCGAACCGGTGTTGACGATGGCGCCGCCACCGCCTTTTAGCATCAGCGGGATCTCGAAACGCATGCACTGCCAGACACCCTTGACGTTGACGTCCATGATGCGGTCAAAGACGGTCTCCTCGGCGTCGGCCAGCTTGCTCTGCTCGAACTCCACACCGGCATTGTTGAAAGCGCAGTCCAGGCGCCCGTAGGTGGTTTCGATCATGCCAATCAGCGCCTTGACCTGTTCGCCATCGACCACATTGCACTGGCTGAACTGGGCGTCACCGCCATTCTCGCGGATGCTGGCTGCTACCGCCTCGCCATTGACGCTGTCGATATCCGCCAGTACCAGGCGGGCACCCTCCGCAGCGAAGGCCAGTGCGGTTGCCTTGCCGATGCCGTTGGCGGCACCGGTAACCAATACCACCTTGCCGGAAAACGCTGAACCCATGAACTCTGCTCCTGAGCGATGCACGCAGCCCCGTGCTGCGCTGTGCAAGGATTGAGAATACCCTTATGTCCCTCCGGTTTGGGTTGGATCAGAGTTGTTGTTCAGGCGTCATGTTGTTCGTTGATGGAGAGCCAGTAATGCCACCTCGCTTACCATCTTCGAAGTGCCTGCTGTGTTTGCCGGGCGCGCGATAGCCGATAAATAATCGAAGGGTATGGCACTATTTCGCCGTTTCGTTTATGTTCGAGTGAGGCAAGGGAATGCAGCACACCGCTCCATCTGGATAGGGACGGCTGTTCCTTGTCTGATTATAAAAACACAACAAGGACTGATGGAAATGACCGACAAAAAAATCCTTCCTGCTTTTCTACTTTGTTTCTTCCTGGGTATGTTTGGGGTGCACCGATTCTATGTTGGAAAAATTGGTACGGGTATTCTGCAGATAGTCACCCTGGGTGGCCTGGGAATCTGGGTGCTGATTGATTTCATTATGATCATTGTTGGCGCGTTTACCGACAAGAGTGGAAACAAGATTACCGAGTGGACTTGAGGGAAATGGTTCCCTGATATTGCCGAAGTGAAGAGGCCCTGCAGAGGGGGTTTGCTTGGCCTTCGCCTGATAAAAAATAAAACATTAAGGAAGTCCCATGTCGTCGATTACTGAGCTGAAAGATGCGGT
>JAAYHO010000022.1 GCA_012735335.1 Gammaproteobacteria bacterium | reverse complement strand
CCTTCACCCCGGTCGGGATCGCGATCAGCATCGTGGCGTACATGAAGAACAGCTCGCCGCCCAGCGGCATGCCGACGGTGAACATGTGGTGCGCCCAGACCGCGAAGGACAGGAAGGCGATCGCCCCGGTGGCGTAGACCATGGAGGTGTAGCCGAACAGGGGTTTGCGCGAGAACGCCGGGATGATCATGCTCACCGCGCCGAAGGCGGGCAGGATCATGATGTACACCTCGGGGTGACCGAAGAACCAGAACACGTGCTGGAACAGTACCGGGTCACCGCCCCCGGCGGCGTTGAAGAAACTGGTGCCGAAGTGGATATCCATCAGCATCATGGTCACCACACCGGCCAGTACCGGCATCACCGCAATCAGCAGGAAGGCGGTGATCAGCCAGGTCCAGGCGAACATCGGCATCTTCATCAGGGTCATGCCCGGTGCGCGCATGTTGAGCACGGTGGCGATGATATTGATCGCCCCCATGATCGAGCTGATACCCGCCAGGTGGATGGCGAAGATGAAGAAGGTGGTGCTTTCCGGGCCGTAGGTGGTGGACAGCGGGGCATAGAAGGTCCAGCCGAAGTTGGGTGCGCCGCCCTCCATGAACAGGGTCGAGACCAGCAGACCGAAGGCCGCCGGCAGCAGCCAGAAGCTGAAGTTGTTCATCCGCGGCAGGGCCATGTCCGGTGCGCCTATCATCAGCGGCACCATCCAGTTGGCCAGCCCGACAAAGGCCGGCATCACCGCGCCGAACACCATGATCAGCCCGTGCATGGTGGTCATCTGGTTGAAGAAGCTCGGGTCGACCAGTTGCAGCCCCGGCTGGAACAGCTCGGCGCGGATGACCATGGCCAGGGTGCCGCCGAGCAGGAACATGGCGAAACTGAACCACAGGTACATGGAGCCGATGTCCTTGTGGTTGGTGGTCAGCACCCAGCGCATCAGGCCCTTGGCCGGACCGTGGGCATGGTCAGCGTGATTATCGATCACTGCACTCATGACAGGTCTCCTTATTGGCCATTCTTGAAGTTGAGGATATCGATGGGCGCGACCACCTCGCCGGTGTCGTTGCCCCAGGCATTGCGCTCATAGGTGATGAGCGCTGCGATATCCACTTCCGAGAGTTGCTTGCCGAAGGCGGCCATGGAAGTGCCGGGTACGCCGTTGACCACCACATCGATGTGCGCGGTCACGTCATTGAGCACCATGTCGCTGCCCTTGAGCGCCGGGAAGATCGGTGGCATGCCTTCACCATTGGCCTGGTGACAGGCCACGCAGGTGGTGGTGTAGACCCGCTGGCCGCGCTCCATCAGCTCGTCCAGCGTCCATTCCTTGCTGGTCAGCTCGGCTTCGGCGGCGGCGGCGGCCTTCTTCTCCGCCAGCCAGCTGGCGAAATCCTCGGGGCTGCGCGCATCCACCACAATCGGCATGAAGGCGTGGTCGCGGCCGCACAGCTCGGTGCACTGGCCCCGGTAGATGCCGGGTTCGTCGATGCGCGTCCAGGACTCGTTGATGAAGCCGGGGATGGCGTCCTTCTTCACCGCCAGCGCCGGTACCCACCAGGAGTGGATCACATCGGCGGCGGTGATCAGGAAGCGGATCTTCTGCCCGGTCGGTACCACTAATGGCTCGTCCACCTCCAGCAGGTAGTGTTCGCCCTTGGCCTGCTGGTTGCTGATCTGCTCACGGGGGGTGGACATGTTGCTCATGAAGCTCACGTCTTCGCCCATGTAGTTGTACTGCCAGCGCCACTGGTAGCCGGTGACCAGAATATCCAGATCCGCATCCTCGGTATCGTAGATGTCGATCAGGGTCTTGGTCGCGGGGATCGCCATGCCGACCAGGATCAGCAGCGGGATGACCGTCCAGAGAATCTCGACCGTGAGGTTTTCATGGAACTTGGCTGGTACCGCTCCACGGGAGCGGCGGTGCATGATCATCGACCAGAACATCACGGCGAAGACCATGGCGCCGATGATCACCGAGATCCAGAAAATGGTCATGTGCAGATTGAAGACCGAACGGCTGACTTCTGTTGCCCCCGGACTCATGTTTACCGTCCAGCTGGCGCTGGCGTTCCCGGCAAGCGCCATGAGGAACAGGCCCCCCAGCCAGGTGTGTGCATGTCGCAACATCCCGGTTTCCCCTTGTCTTATTTTTTTTATCGTGGCCGAGCGCCCCAAGGTCAGCCCAGTCAAGAGGCAGTATAGACCTGAAGGTCACCATGGCAATTTTATCGGGCTTATTTCTTTTTCGGGTTGTCAAGGCTGTCACGGATTGAATATGTAAGAAATTGGCACCGTGCAGGCGTACCGGCTGCGCAGGGGCTAAGAAGCTGGTTCGGCTCGCTGGCGAGCCACTTTGACGATATGCAGGTGCTCTGCTAGCTTGGAGTCCCGTCAATCCAAAGCTTTAGGTGAGTCACCTGCCTCGCCATCATCGGAGTTGCCGAATGAAAATTGCCGAGTTGCGCGAGCGCGTCAGGATCGCCCGCGAAGATGAAGCCAACGACGAAGCCCTGAGCAAGTGGCTGGATCGCAAGCTGCCCCTGCTGCATCGCTCCATCAGTACGCGGGAAGATGCCCACACCACGCTGTTCAACTTTATCCAGGCCTATGTGGAGCGGGTGCCGGATATGCTGGAGGCGGCGCAGTCGGTGGCCAACAACGCCAGCATGCGTCCGCAGCTGATCCCCGTGCTCAAGGTGGCCGAGGCGTTCTTTCTGCAGCCCGAGCAGGTCGAGGGGGTGAACGAGACTCACCGGGGACTGCTGTTGTTGCTGGACGAGGCCTATCTGGCCCATCGGCTGGTGGAGGAGGTCAACGACCATTACGTCGCCCACGGCGGCGAGTCACTGATCCCGATGAACAATACCCGGGCCAACCTGATTGTGCATGACATGCTCGGTGAGGAATATGCAGGCCGTCTGGACAGCGCCGTATACGAAGCGGTAGCTGGACTGTTACCGGATGAAATCTTCGACAGCCCGGCCTTTCTGGCCTACCGCGAAGGGGTGGGCGAGCGGGATCGGCACGAGATGTGGCGGCGCTGGCCGAACATGGCCGCGGAGCTGGGGGTGGGCTTGAGCTGGCGGGAGAACCTGTAAGGGGGAAAGCGAAGGGCCAGGGGTGGACCCGGCCCGGTTTGTGCTGTAGGAGGCCCGCCCTCGGGCCGAAAGACTGTCGCGTGCCTCCTGGGAACGTCGAGCACCAGCTCGATGACATAGGGATGCATGCAGCTCAGCTGGACGAGCTGGTGCTCGTCCCTCCCAGGTTCAGCTGTCCTTTTTCTTCAACTTCGGGTTCGGATAGAACTGCGCCACATGGGAGGTGGCCGGTTTGCTCACCTCCTTGACCGTGACCCGGGTGGCCAGCTCCCTGGGCACCGAGTTGCCCCGCTCATCCAGACTGTCGGCATAACCGCATTCCACGCACTCACGGTGTGAGGTGCCGTCCTGCTGATACATGCGGATGGTGTCCATCTTGCTGCACGCCGGGCAGATTGCCCCGGCGATAAAGCGTTTTATCGGTTGGCTTGGCTCGTTTGGCTGGTTCATGCCGCTTGCTCCTCGGTCAGGCCGCTGTGGCGCAGCAGGGCGTCCACCGAGGGTTCGCGGCCACGGAAGGCAACGAACAGCTCCATCGGCTCACGGCTGCCGCCACGGGCAAGGATATTGTCGCGGAACGACTGTCCGGTCCCGGCGTTGAAGATGCCTTCTTCCTCGAACCGGGAGAAGGCATCGGCCGACAGCACTTCCGCCCACTTGTAGCTGTAATAACCGGCGGCGTAGCCCCCGGCAAAGATATGCGCAAAACCGTTCTCGAAGCGGTTGAACGCCGGTGGCGGCATCACCGACACCTCCTCGCGTACCGCCTGCAGCACCTCCCGGGCACTACGGTCGGACTGGGCGTGCAGCTCGAAGTCGAACAGCGAGAACTCGATCTGCCGCAGCATGCCCAGCCCGGACTGGAAGTTCTTCGCCGCCAGCATCCTCTGCAGCAGATCAGCGGGCAGCGGCTCGCCGGTTTCATGGTGACCGGAGATCAGCGCCAGACTCTCCGGCTCCCAGCACCAGTTCTCCATGAACTGGCTGGGCAGCTCCACCGCATCCCAGGCCACGCCATTGATCCCGGAGGCGGCGGGGTAGTCGACCCGGGTCAGCAGGTGGTGCAGGCCATGGCCGAATTCGTGGAACAGGGTGGTGACCTCGTCATGGGTCAGCAGCGCCGGTTGATCGCCAATCGCCGGGGTGAAGTTGCCCACCAGGTAGGCTACCGGACGTTGAATCTCCCCACCGGGCAGACGGCGACGGTCACGGGCACCGTCCATCCAGGCCCCGCCGCGCTTGTTGCTGCGGGCGTACAGGTCGAGGAAGAAACGGCCGATGACCTGATCACCTTCCAGCACTTCAAACAGCCGGGCATCCGCATGCCAGCGGTCGAATTCGGCCACTTCCCGCAGCTCGATACCGAACAGGCGGCGGGCGGTGTCGAACATGCCCTGCAGCACCTTGTCCACCGGGAACCAGGGGCGCAGTTCTTCCTGGGAAATGGCATAGCGATGCTGGCGCAGCTGCTCTGCGTAATAGCCGCTGTCCCAGCTCTGCAGATCGCTGCAGCCACGGCTGGCAGCGAACTCACGCAGGGCCTGCAGGTCGGCTTCGGCGTAGGGGCGGCTGCGCTGGGCCAGATCGCGCAGGAAGCCCAGCACCTGATCGGTACTCTCGGCCATCTTGGTCGCCAGTGACAGTTCGGCGTAGTTGGCATAACCCAGCAGGCTGGCCAGCTCCTGACGCAGTTCGAGAATCTCGGCAATCAGCGGACCGTTGTCGTTCTGTCCGGCCTGCGGGCCCTGATCCGAGGCGCGGGTGCAGTAGGCGGTGTATACCTCTTCACGCAGGGCCCGGTCGTTGGCGTAGGTCATCACCGCGTAGTAGCTGGGGAATTCCAGAGTGATCAGCCAGCCGTCCAGTTCACGGGCCTCGGCGGCCTGACGGGCCTGGGCCAGCGCCGACTCGGGCAGGCCGTCCAGCTGACTGGCGTCGGTAATGTGTTTGCTCCAGGCCTGGGTGGCGTCCATCAGCTGGTTGGAAAAACGGCTCTGCAGCTCGGACAGGCGCATTTTCAGCTCGCCGTAGCGCTGCTGCTGCTCCTCCGGCAGGGCGATACCGGACAGACGGAAGTCGCGCAGGGCATGTTGGATGATGGTCTGCTGCGCTGCGTCCAGCTCGGCATAGGCGTCGCTGTCGGCCAGTTGCTGATAGGCGGCATACAACTGCTGGTTCTGCCCCATCTCGGTGGAGAACTGGCTCAGCAGCGGCAGGCAGCTGTTATAGGCATCGCGCAGCTCGGGGCTGTTCATCACCGCATTGAGATGACCCACCGGTGACCAGGCCTGGCTCAGACGCTCGCCGATCTCATCCAGTGGCTCGACCAGGGTGCTCCAGCTCCACTGCGCTGGCGGGTTGCCCAGCAGCTTTTCCAGCTGTGCCCGGCTGTCGGCGATGATCTGCTCGATGGCGGGTTTGACCTGCTCCGGTTTGATCTGACTGAAGGGCGGCAGGTCGTAGGCGTGCAACAGCGGATTGGACATGGCGGGGTTTCCTGAATAGCGTGGGTTCGTACAATGGTGTCATGGTAGCGAACCAGAAAGTCATTGGCACCCGGCCGCAACCGGGTGACGGATAGTTCATAGATGATGGCAACAGCCGATCAATTCAAGGGGTAGCAATGAATATACGCCGATTTGCCGGTCACACACCGCAGTTGGGTGAGCGCGTATTTGTCGATGCCAGCGCCGTGGTGCTGGGGGATGTACAGCTGGGTGATGATTGCTCGGTATGGCCGGCCACGGT